>JBILFC010000338.1:0-3050 GCA_044351785.1 Bdellovibrionota bacterium | reverse complement strand
AAAATCCAAATAATAGAGGGAATAAATTCCTCTTCAATCCATTATTCTCAATAGGCATACCTAAATCTTTATTAAATTTATAATCGCTAAACTGGGGCGCTATAATAAAAATTAGTTCATAGATAATTTTCTCAATAAATGAAAAACAAATTACTAAAAATAAGTATGGCATTATGAAAATGAAAACAAAGCCACTAAAATCTGTAAAAAATACTAAAACACCATGACCAACCCTATAAGAAACGATCATTCTAAAGAAAGAGTAAACTACCTTTAAAAACGCCCCACTAGCAATGAAGACCCAAGGAACTATACAGAAGAATATTGAGGTCAATGAAAACCATAGCGGATGTGGCAAATACCGATAGTACCATTTAATTATTATAGTATCTCGTCGTTGCAGATAATCAGATATAAGCTCCTTCTTCTTCAAATACTTGAAATAGGAATAGAGCAAGACCGCAACAATCAGCCAAACTGAAACTGGAATTAAAAATCTATCTTTAAGAAAAAAGTCCAACTCACCCCTAGTCGATATAAGCCTCTAAAATGACTACTCTATATCGGTCAAAAGCTAAAATGTACTGTATTAAAGGCTCTTAAAGGCGAACTCGAGAGCTAAATAGACTTTCTGGTCTACTTTCTGTAATAGATAAATAATTTTTTTAGACATTAGTCACAACCTAAACTCGTTAATTAATGCAAACCAAGTCACCTACCCTCGATAAAAGCGCATTGTACTTACTTATTTTTAGTACCATTCTCTCAATACTTCTATTCGAGCTTGTGATGCGTTGTTATATCTTCGGAGCTAATGCCTGGTCCTACTCGCAGATGAAAAGCGTTAGGCATGTTGGTAAAGCAGGAATTATGCAAGCCTCTCCCTACCTAGACATCCTCTGGGAACTAAAGCCAAACCTAGACACTCAACACAAATTGTGGCCTTTTAAAACTAATACCCAAGGCCTTCGCGATCAGGAGTATTCAGTTGAAAAACCAGAGAATACTTATCGCGTCGCCATTATCGGAGATTCTCTTACAATGGCTGAAGGGGTCGCACAAGAAAATGCGTATCACTCTCTACTTGAAGAAAAGTTCAACCAGGAAAAGAATGAACTTAAGTATGAGTTTGTAAACTTTGGAGTAGCAGGTTATAGTTTAGTTCAATATCTAAGCACTATAAAAAGAAAAGTACTTAACTATAATCCAGATCTAATACTTGTTGCGTTCTGCGGTGCTAATGACAGTAAGCTTCCCAATCTAGAAGCCTTCAATAAGCCTTATCAAGTTAAAAGCGAAGGAAATGGATTCTTTCACTTTCACTCCTTTGAACTTCTAGGTAATGTGTACAAAGATCTTTACAAGAAACTTAAAGGTCGCGTTCCTGGCTATAACGCAGATGCAAATTATGTTGAAGGCAAGTTTCAAGAGCTAGCTGCTATTTCTAAAGAAAATGGAGTCCCAATTGTTATAGCTTTTATTGAAAATAAGTCGGCCAGTACCGATTTTAAATTAATACAAGACCTAGGCCAAAAATACGAACTACAAGTCATAGATGGAACCAAGAACTTCCCTAAGAAACTCTCCACCGAGCACATGATTTATTTAACAGATGGTCATCCAAATGCCGCAGCGAACAAGATACTAGCAGAGAATTTATACCCTGAGCTTTCTACCCTTTTTGCCACATACTTAAAATAAAGTATAAATCATCGGAGCAACAGCCGTACCCTGAGTAAGCACAATCAATAAACTTAAAAGCAACATAAAAACAACAACAGGAATTAACCACCACTTTTTTCTAACTTTAAGAAAATCCCAAATTAACGCTACATTCGAACTTCTTTTCATAAAAAATCCTTAATTCTTTTAATTAATACGGCGCGTATGGTCTACTTGCTGGACCATCGGGTTCGACCTTTGCCCAATAAGACTTGCTAGCTCTGTCTACCTTTAACTGCAACAAGTCCTTACCAAATAATCTCATCAGTAAACCAATTGGGGTGATAATAATAAAGAAAGTTAAAGATAAAATCACTGGAGTCATTACAGAACTGATTTTTTCTCCAAACTTCATCCATACAATCTCTACGCCCTGAAGTTTAAGTGGAGCTACAAGTGCGAAAAGAGTGAAAATCCCGCCCAACACAGACAATATTATCGAGGCATTAGAAAATACAAAATCACGCTTCCAAAGACTAACAATGGCAAAAACAAAACACATAAGTGCCATTGTATAGCCGTACTGCCTTAACTCTTCTGAGGACTTAATACTATCTTCTTTCATAACTTAAACTACCTACTAATCTAACTCAAATTCATTCTGCCAATCACTATCGTTATCCAGCTTAGGTTGCTCTTCCTTATATAAGATACAATTTTCTAAAACTAAAACATCCATGCCAGTTCGCATAAAACAACGATAGGCATCCTCAGGAGTATTAACGATTGGCTCTCCTCTTACGTTAAAGGAAGTATTAATTAATAAGGGACAACCGGTTAAATCATTAAAAGTTTCTAGTAAGTTATAATATCTTGGATTCGTTTCAGGATAAACCGTTTGAATTCTAGCAGAATAATCAACATGAGTAATGGCTGGGACATCACTTCTAACCACATTCAACTTTTCAATACCAAATAAATCTTCTTGCTCTTCTGTTATATTTTTACGTTTATCACTGCGAACTGGAGCTACGACTAACATATAAGGAGAATCTCCAGTAAAATCGAAAAATTCGGATACCTTATTAAATAAACAACTGGGAGCGAACGGTCTAAACGACTCTCTAAACTTTATCTTTAAATTCATAACTGACTGCATAGCAGTATCTCTCGCATCACCTAAGATACTGCGACCTCCCAAAGCACGTGGACCAAACTCCATCGCCCCGCTAAACCAGCCGACAACCTTACTACTAGCTAAGGCTTTAGCAGTTTCATCTATCACTTCCTTAGAACCAAGCTCGTGATACGGAATATTTGCATCCTCTAAATATGACTTTATCTCAGCATCAGAAAATGACGGTCCTAAATAAGAGCCCTTTTGTGAA
>JBILFC010000075.1:0-11111 GCA_044351785.1 Bdellovibrionota bacterium | reverse complement strand
CAATCTAATCAAAGTGTATTTTGGTTTACATCGAATGTGCCTCTTAGAATTACTGCTGATGTTGATGAAGAAGATATTTCTCAAGTGAAGGAAGGCTTAAAAGTTTTAATTCGTTCAGATGCTTTTAAGGATAGGGTATTTGAGGGAAGTGTTACTAGCATTACACCTAAGGGAGATCCAGTTGCAAGAACATATAGGGTTAGAATTGGATTTAAAGAAGAGGTTCCGCTTATGATCGGAATGACTGCTGAGAATAATATTATTATTAGAGAAGAAGAGAATGCACTTCTAGTACCAACTACTAGCGTACTAAAGGATGAAGTTTTTTATGTAAATACTGCTAAGGCATCTAGAAGAAAAATTAAATCAGGCGCGAAGGGCGCTCAAATGACAGAGATTTTAGAAGGATTAGTAGAGGGTGATCATGTATTAGTAAATTTTGATCAAACGATAAAAGACGATACGAAGATTAGAGAGAATATCTCTGAGAAAAAATAATGAAGGTTTTATTCTTTATAGCATTAAGACATATCTTAGATAGAAAGAGGCAGAGTTTTGTTTCTTTATTGGGTATTATCTTAGGAGTTGCTTTTTTCTTAGCGGTGTCATCTATGATGAAGGGTTCTGAGAATGATTTTATGAAGAGGCTGGTTGATAATTCTCCTCATATTACGATCGTCGATGAATATAGAGAACCGAGAGTTCAACCGGTGGAAACTATATATAAAAATGGCGCAACAGAGATCAGTAATCTCTTACCAGTAACTGAGACTAGAGGAATTAGAAATCAAGATTCTATTTTTAGCTATCTTAATAAAACTCCAGGTCTTAGATCTGCGCCAGTTCTAGCAGGTCAGGCTCTTGTAAATTTTGCAGGTAAGGACTTTGCCTTAACTCTTAATGGTATGAATCCCTGGGAGATCACGGGAATCAGTACGATTGAAAACTATATGATTGAAGGAAGTATTAATGATTTAATTGGTTATGCTGATGGGATTGTGATTGGTAGTGAGCTTTCAAAAGATTTATCAATTAAGAAGGGTGATAATATAAGTATTTCAAGTACGGCTGGAGTTAGTAAAACATTTAAGGTGCTAGGCATCTTTAGAACTGGTAGACAGAATTATGATAAAGGGCAGGCATACGTATCTTTAAAGCGTGCTCAATCGCTATTTAATCGAACGAATAGAATTAACAATATTATCATTAAATTACCTGATGCAACTTTAGCTAGAGAAATTGCTAAAGACATTGAAGATAGACATTTATATAAATCTATTTCTTGGCAAGAGACTTCAGAGGATTTAATGAGTACTTTTAAGATTAGAAATACCATTATGACTTCTGTTGTGAGTGCTGTTTTAGTGGTAGCAGCTTTTGGAATCTTTAACGTTATTTCTACTGTAGTGATGGAAAAGTATAAGGATATAGCTATTTTAAAAGCCATGGGATTCTATCCCTCTGATATTAAGAAAATTTTCCTTATTCAAGGTGTGATATTAGGGGTTATTGGTTCATGTTTAGGCGTACCTCTTGGTATGCTTTTTATGTCACTACTAGGTTTAATTAGATTTAAACCTCCTGGAGCTTCTCAAGTCATAAATATGCCTATTGATTGGGGTATGCAGCAATTTTTAATTGCGATTACATTCGCAATGTGTGCTTCCATTTTTGCAGGTTATTTCCCTTCTAGAAAGGCTGGAAAGGTGCAGCCAGTAGATATTCTTAGAGGTAGTATCTAGGATGGAGAAATCTTTAATTTCATTAAAGAATATTTCAAAGCGCTTAGAAGGTGAGGTTCCTTATACCCTTCTTAGTGATGTGTCCTTGGATATTGGAAAGGGCGAGTTCGTTGTTGTTACTGGGCCTTCTGGTTCTGGGAAGTCCTCTCTCCTTTATCTCTTGGGGTTATTAGATAGCCCAACCTCTGGATCTTATTTTTTTAAGGGAGTAGATACTAGTAAATACTCTGATCAAGAAAAGGCCGATATTAGGCTAAGAGATATAGGTTTTGTTTTTCAGTTTCATTTTTTATTGCCTGAGTTTTCCGCACTTGAGAATGTGATGATACCGATGAAGAAGTTGGGTAAGTTAAACGAAAAAGAAATAGAGGAGAGAGCTGAGTATCTCCTAACTTCTTTAGGTCTAAAAGAGCAATTAAAGAAAGTCCCAAGACAACTTTCAGGTGGGCAAAGTCAGAGAGTCGCAATTGCAAGGGCTTTAGCTAACTCACCTTCTATGATTCTTGCAGATGAGCCTACAGGTAATCTTGATACTAAGTCTACTGCTAATGTAAAAACTATACTTAGAGAGCTAACTAAGGAGTTTAATACGACGGTGATTACTGTAACGCATGATACGTCCTTTTCAGAAGAGGGGGATCGGTTGATTACCGTGGTTGATGGGAGGGTGGTTTAGAGTTTTAACAGGAAGAAGGGAAGGGTGGAAGAAGGGATGTTAACAGGGAGAAGGTGAGAAAGGGGAGGGTTTAGGATTTTAGATAATACCTTTTATCCTTAATGCGTTCATCGTGATATCCCTTCTTATTGGTAGGTCCTTTGCATCTGTGATGGTGAGGTTGGTGGCGAAAAAGTGAGCCCCCGCCGTAGATTCAATATAACCTACAAACCATCCGACATCTGTATTTGTTTGAGGTCCCCATCCTGTTTTTCCGTAAAGGGTATATTTTGCCGTTTGTTCTACTAGCATTATTTTGTTTAGGATATCGTAGTGAGTAGGGCTAAATGGTAATGTCCTTTGATAAACTTGTCTTAAAAAATCTATTTGTTCAAGTGCTGAAATTTTAAGTGAGTTATTCAGCCAGAAGTTAGTTTCGTCAAATTGCTCTGATAGTTGCCCATAAGATATTTGTTTGAAGTATTCTCTGTATTTTTCTTTTCCAACTCTTTTAGCAAGTGCTTGGTAAAACCAGACACATGAACCTTTAAAGGCCGTCTCTAGCGTTTGATCACAATTCCAACTTGGATACTTATGGGAGTAGCCGTCCCATTTGATGACTTCATTCAGATCTAAAATCGCTTTTTCCTCCAGTGCAATGAGGGTGTTTAGTATTTTAAATGTTGATGCTGGAGTGAATCTTTTATTTGCTCTTTCGGGGTTGTAAATATAGAGGTGTTTATCGATAGAGGAGATGGTAATAGTATTTACTAGTTCATGTGGAGTGGAAATGCTTATCATTCGTTATCCCAAGGCTTCCCAAGGTACGACTTCTATCCCATAATCATCCCATTTTTGATTGCTTGGTCCTAGGAGGTAAGCTTTGTTAGTTTTAAACTTTTCCTTGAATGCATTTAGTAGATATAAATTTTTAGAGGTAACTCTTTCTTCATCGTGAATCTTCAGTATTGATACGTCTTTTCCTTTTTCTTCAACTAAATCTATTATAGAGCCTTTTTGATTCCTGTAATAGAAGTAGGTTATGGCATGATTTTCTTTATAAAATTGTTTTGCTAATAGTTCGTTTACCACGAATGTGTACAACTGCCTTTTAAAATCCGCTCCAAGAAATGTTGCTAAGGCGACATCGCATAGAAAATAAATAGGTTTACCGGTACCACCTGAATATGGAGAAAGCTGGGTTATCACAAAAAGCGTCATAAGTGCTTCTATGTGTCGTTTAACTATCCGAGAATCTCTTTTACAATAAGTAGTGATATTTGCTTGATCGGGGTGGTCTAGAATGGCGATGCCTTTTAGAATTCTTTGACATATTTTAGATTCTAGTTTTATTCCCGGAAATTGATGAATATCTCTTTCAGTTGTTAGTTCTAACCAATCATTGATAAGAGAAGTTCTTTCTGAATTACTATGAACAGAGAAAATTCCTGGAAATCCTCCATTAGATAAATAACGCATCAATTCTGGGCGAGTTATGTGTGCGTTCTTGTTAAGATGAAATGGTTCGGAAGATGTTGATAGTGGCTTATTTAAAGATTCCGTAACTGTTAGTGGATAAAGCCGAGCTTTACTAATTCTACCTGTTAAGGATTCTCGAATTTTGTGCAATTTAGAGAACTCTGTTGAGCCAAGGAGTATATACTTTCCTGGTCTTTTATTTTCATCCACTGAGTATTTTATAGCATCAAAAATTCTTGGAACTTTTTGCGCTTCATCAATAGCTAAAGGTTTAGATTCTATGTGATTGCTTAAGAATGTATCTGGATTTGTTTCCGCAAAATCCTTGTCACTGCTCTTATCAAAGGTGACATACCCAAATTTAGGGTAATGACTTTTAAGGATATTCTTAACAAAAAAGCTCTTTCCGGCCTGTCTTGCCCCTTGAATGGTTACGACAGGACTAAAGGTTAGTTTTTTCTTTATAATTTCAAGTAGATATCGGTTTCTTAAATGAGGCATGTCTATTTATATCATGCCAATTCCTGCATGTCTAGTGCAATAATTGGCATGATATTAGGGCGGAGCTGTAATATCATGCTTAGTGAGTCTTAAGGATTATAGGCACCAAAGCTAGTTCTAAATAATGTATCTAATAGATCATATGACCCTCTAAAGAACGATATTTTAGTAGGAGCTTTTTCTCCCTTTGGATAGAGTCTTTCTGTGGGAATTTCCTTACACTTATATCCAAGTAGAGGTGCTCTGTAGTTCATGTAGCAGAGTAGCTCGTACACTTTAAATATATCTCTAAATGGAGCGACCTTCGGATCCATAAGAAGTTTTCTACTATAAGCTCTAAAGCCTTGGGTGGTGTCTGTCCAGAAGAATCTAGAAGCGATACTTAATACTGGTGCGTGAATTAATCGAATCGCAATGTACCGACTTGGTGGCGTGTTTTCTGCGTATCCGCCTTTAATAAAACGTGAGGCTTGCGCAAAGTCTATTCCTTGTTCTAGTGCATTGGTAAACTTTGGTATGTCTTGAGGGTTATCTTTGTTGTTACCATCAATTGTGATAATGCCTTCATATCCTTCAGATAAGCAGAAAGCATAAGCGCATCGAAGCTGAGCACTAAGTTTACCTTTTCCTGTTTTAAGAATTAAGCCTCTTACTTTGTGAGAGTCTAAAATGTCTTGATTAAGTGAGCCGTCAGTTGTACCACCGTCAACGATGATAATGTCAATAAGATCAGAAGTTCTAGCTTCCGACATTCTTTTAAGAAGAGTTTTTATTCTTTCTCCTTCATTAATAACAGGGATAACAAGAGCATACTTTGTGGATTTGCCACGAAAGAATTTGATTTCTAATTCAGGGACTTGGAAGTTGTTTTGTTGAATGAAGGAATTTAGAGTTGTTTGTTCAGTGCTCATGGGAGATTTTTGTTTTATTTATTGGGAGTTTTTAACAGGAAGGGTGGAAGAATGGAAGGGGTAGAGGGAAGGGGGATTAAAGGGTTATTACTTTAAATTTACGTACGCTTGATATAGCTAGAAAATGTTTATCTCGAGTAAGAATGCCAACATCGTTTTCGATTGCGCAGTTAGCAATGTAAAGATCTGCTAGGGGAGGATTAAAACCTTTTCTGCTGACTAGGTAAGCTAATCTTGCTACTTCAGACCAATCTGTTCTGAGCATTTCGAAATCATGAAGAATCTTATTTAAATTATTATAATCTTTTTCACTATGAGCTCCCCTAAGAACTTCAGCGCATATGAGGTCAACTACTAGCACATTATTTTCTTCAATAAATGAGGAGGCAAAAGAGATTGTTCGCTTAATTCTTCTTGCAATATCAATCCAGATTGAGGAATCGAAAATTATATTATCGCTCATGTTTTCTTAGCTTCAACGGATCGAAGCTTTCCTTAAAGCTAATTTTACTGAGATTGTTAACAAGGCTCAGTTTTCGTTTAAACTTTAAATATTCGTTAATTGCTGCTTCTATTGCCTTTTGCCCTGTGACTTCACCAGTAGAGGCCTTAAGTTTGGAAATTAGTTCGGTAGGTAACTTGATATTTGCTGTGCTCATAGTATTAGATATTGCCTTAAGTTAGGTGTGGTTGTCAAGTTAAAAATTACACCTTAAGCTTAGTCTCTTAGCACCTAGTTTTTCTATATCGCTGAGGTCGTGTGTGACTAGTATTATGCCTAGTGATTTCTCTGCAATTAAGGGTTTTAGGATTTCTATCATTTCTTCCTTACTCTCAAGATCAAGCGCAGAAAATGGTTCATCTAATAGAAGTAGCGGAGCATGTGTGACCAGTGCTCTTGCTAGGGAGACTCTTTGTTGTTGTCCCCCAGAGAGCTGATGGGGGTAGCGATTGCTTAGACTTGAAAGCTTTGTTTGTATAATAGTATCACTTACCCGGAGTTCTTTTTCTGCTTTAGAAATTTTGCTACCCTCCAGTGAAAGTTCTATGTTCTTTTTTACTGTTCTCCAGGGTAGGAGCCTTGGATCCTGAAAAACAAAGCCTGCTTTTATTTCCGCCAAGTTGGAATCAGTATATTTAATATCTCCTTTTTCTTGTTTCATTAAGCCCGCTAAAATTCTTAAAAGTGTAGATTTTCCGCTTCCAGATTTTCCTGTCAGGCATATTACTTCCCCCTTTTTTAGTTTTAGGCTTAGATTGTTAAACAGGTAATCATTATGTAGATAACGAAATGAGACTTTATCTGCTGTTATTAGATTTTCCATTTAAATAGACTTCCTTCTAGTTTGGTAAATGCTAAATCGCTAAGATGATATGCCCCAGCAATAATGAACATATAAAGGAAAACTATGTCATTTGCTAAAACTCCGGCGGCTTCCCACATTCTTTGTCCCATACCGGGTACTCCTAGTAGCTCGGCTGCTACAATTAAAGACCATCCTTGTCCTAAGGCTGTTCTTACCCCACCTATTATATTCGGCAGGCTAGCGGGTAAAATAATTTTAAAAAAAAGATCGAAGGGTTTATGAAGATTATAAATCTCAGCAAGTTCTAGTAAGTTTGGATTTATATTCTTTATGCCGGACAAGGTCGTTATATGAGTAGTCCAGAATACTCCAATTCCTACAATAAAAGTTGCAGCTCCCGTACCCGAACCAAATATTACTAATGAAAATGGAATCCAAGCTATCGGAGGAATTGGTCTTAGGATATTTGCCATTGGACTAGTCAAGAGCTCCAGGGTGGTGGAGCGAGAAATAGCAAATGCCCAAAATATCCCCAGTATCGATCCCATAAGTATACCTAGGAACGTGTGATAACATGATAGAAATATATTATTTACGAGATATCCTGCGTTTATTTCTGAAGTAAATGCTAAATAAACTTCGATAGGTGTGGGTATCAGTGAACTTTTAGAAGGATAAATTCTTAGACCGAATTCCCAAGAGAATATAAATAATACAAGTCCAATTAGCTTGAGAATTAGTTTGTAGAAGTTCATTTTAGTTGAAGATGTTATCAAGGTTGATCGGTTGATTAATGTATTTTTCCTCTAGCATGAAATCATGAATTAATTGGGTATTGTCCTTTACTAGGTTTAAATCCGTATTAAAGAACTCTTTGTTCTGAATAAGAATTTCTTTGATAATTTCTTTTGTTAAAAGTCCTCCGAGTAGATGTTTTTCAATATGTTTAGCTGCTCTATCTGGATCACTTAGCATTAAGTCCGTTGCTTTTTGATAGAGAATTTTTAGTTTATGGGCTTCTACTTTGTGGGAATCTAAAAATTCAGCTCTCATTGCAAGAGCGCCACCTGGTTGATTTTTCATTAATTCTTTGGTGCTTAGAAAGTAATCTATGTTGGAGCGTTTTAAGGATATGCTTTCTTTTATTGGTATAAATGAGGAAATAAGATCTGCTTTGTTCAGTATGAAAATTTGCTGCAGTTGAGCTATGTCACCAGCGTGAATGATATCTATATAGCTTTTGTAGTTGGGGAAGTTTTTACTAAGCCAGTATCTTGCTATAAGATCAGAAAGAGAGCCTTTAGAATTAGTTACAAGTATTAGCTTTCTGTCGTTCGCAGCTGCAAATTTTTTTATTGCTTCAACTTGTCCGAATTCATTTTTTAGCTTAATTAAATTTTGATCACTTAAAAGACTTATGTCTCCGATAATTGTAGCACTTATTAATTTCAGCTTGATTCCTTTAGAGTAGCTTAGAATCGCAGCTCCTAGGTTATTGTTCATTCCGTCTAGATCCCCTTGAACAAAGGCCTGTAGTAGATGAGCGGGCCCGGGGAATCTTTTTTGCTCTATGGAAAGTCCTACCTCTTTATCCCAACCCTCACCAATTATAATAGAGGGTTGTGAGAACCATATGATTGGTCCGCTACCTATTTTAATAACTTGATTAACTTCAGCTCTACCAGCGATAGGTATATGCAGTAATAGGATCGATAAAGCTAGCTTAAGTGTCTGCAATTTATTCATAAAAGCACTATTTAAGTTTCTTTTGTCATAATAATGATGATGTGCTTATACTCTTTTCGGAAGGTAAGATCTTTCTATGGATTCTGGTAGTGGATCCAGAGAAGAATCCAGAAAAGCTTACAGCTATTTTTAGGTGTTATAAATTAGATAAATGAATACACTTCGCTTAAGTTTTCAGTCTGTAGAGGCTCCTGAGCTTACCATGGTTGAGTATGTCTCTGCCATGGGAGAGAAGCGTATTTCATTAAGGGGAAAATCGGGTAACGCTTCAAGTGATTATTGTTCTTTCCAATGGACCTCAGCGGTTAAGGCCTTAACTTGTCTTTGCCTAAGAGCAAGTGTGCTTGGGGTAGAAAAGGCTTCTATTAATGGAGAGGCAAATTCATTAGCTTCAGCTTTAGACTATGCTCTTAGTAAACCGCCCCAATGGTTGATAGAAATGTTTGGCTTAGATAGTAGAGGAGAGCCTTTTTCAAAACGATTATTCAAGAGAATAAATCCTGAGCGAAAGAGGGCTGGACCGGTGAGTATTAACTTAAATCCTAATTTGTTCAAAGATAGCGGAGTAGAAGTATTCTATGCGGGTGGAAAGTTACAGGATAAAAATGAATTAAAAGCGCTTTATTATTCCGTCTTAGATTCAATTAAGGTAAAGGATGATGAGTTAGGATCTCAAGCAGAAGAGTTGGACTTAGAAGACTCATCATTCTATCAAAAAATATATGAAGAAGAAATTAGGCGGTCGCTTCTATCGGCTAAAGTTTTTATCCCCAACTGGACCTCCTCTTTTGTGAAGAAATTGACTACTGATCCATTATTTCTAAAAGTTAATAATCCGCATCCTGATCTTCTAAATGTTTTGACGGCGAAGGATTGTTCGAGCGCTAGACTTGGAATTGGTGATCCCAGCCATCTAATTAATATATGTTCATCCATGCCACGTATAAAAGTGTATACTTCTCTATGTGGAACTGGTTTCATTGCTCTTAATGAATATTTAAAGAATGTTTTAAATATTCCAATTGATCTACATTTCTATTATCCATACGGAGTTGAGGTCGTTGACCAGGTAAGACCTTTGGCAAATGAAGCAGATTATGTAATTTGTTTGTCTGGACTTGGACCTACTGCAGAGTTTTTTAGTAATCCTAGTAAAGGTTATACGCCATTCATGTTTGGCCCTACAATGTCACATCGAATGGTTCGGCGTAAGGGTAGCGATAGTGCTGTTAAGAACGGAGATTATTTATTTGTCTCAGATAATCCTACTTCCGCCATGTTTTGTTTTGATGCTTTAATAAGGGAGGGGAAGATTGATAGAAATAATATAAAAATACACCACTCTGAGCCAGAGGATTCTATCTTGTCGCTAAATTCTAACCCTGACGTTAAAGCATTGTTGTGGTTTCCTCATTATGAAATTCTTAGCCACTTAGGTGGAGTAGAGATAATAGATCAAGAATCAGAACCCTATCCACAATCTACAATAATTTTTGCTAATAAAACGTTAATAAAAAATAGATATATTTTTGAAAATATAAAACTACTTTACCGCCATGCTTGGCTTCAGATGATTGAAGATAGATCGTATATGAGTCAAATAGGTAAAATTATATTATCCAATAAAAGTTTTATTAGGTTTATTAATAGGTGTGCAGGAGCACATTATTTAGAAAGCTAGTTTCCGGATAGGAATTTTAAAGAATGAAATTAGGTACTTAGTATGTAGAGTTAATTTAGTGAGGATTTTATCGTGAATCCTGTTGTCGGGTCAAATTAACCTTTTCTATGCATTCTGGAGGCCATACATTTCTTAGAAATAGTACAAGTAATAGCCTTGATCATTCAAGCATGTTAGAGAAGTTTAGAGCTAAACTTATAAGCGAAATGTGCAATTTTGCCTCATTAATTTAAAATATGCCTTTTCTGTCTACTCTACAAACATATACGAGAAGAATTCATCGTTTACCTAGAAGAAAAAGAAAAAAGCTTATTGCTTTGTTGAATCTTGTCTTTAGCGTGGTCTTACTGACCGGAATTTTATTTGGTATATGGGGCTATTTAAGAGATAACTTAATTTTAGTTGTATGTGGTTCTTTTCTTTCTTTTCTTACTTGGGTTTGTTTGGTCCTGTATCTCTATTTGGAAAAGCTCAGAAAACTGGAAGTGCTTAAAGATAGGCCTCTGAAAGATGTACATTATCTACGTAATGAGTTGAAGATAGCTGAGGCATTTCTGCGCTCTATTTCTAGGGGAGCTAAAATTGATTCATGCTTTATTTCAAAAAGAGACTCAATTCATCATCTTTATTTAGAGCGATTGGTTAATGGATTAGAAAGTCGCTTAAATGAAATTGAAGAGAGGCTTGCATCTAGTAATTTAGAGGAAATAGAATTGGGAATTAGTTTGTTAGAAACTCCTCTGAATTTTTCTTCTAGTAATAATGATTTTATTATTGATTATACTATGCCTGACATACCTCCTGCTTCATGGGTAACTTCTATGCATCATTTAGTTAAGGAACTTAAGAATGTTGAGTTGCATTGAGAATTTAAATAAGGTCTAATTGTTTATGGCAGAAAGCACTCTTCGTAGTCTTCCAGTTTCAGTTAAGTTAGCAGTTTTAGTAGCCGCCCTAGGCTACTTTGTAGATGCCTTTGATCTAATGCTCTTTAGTATCCTTAGAGTTCAGAGTCTAAAAGACTTAGGTCTTGAGGGGGAGGATTTGTTAGCTGTTGGAAAGGATCTTATCAATTGGCAGATGTGGGGA
>JBILFC010000335.1:0-3061 GCA_044351785.1 Bdellovibrionota bacterium | reverse complement strand
TATTCTTAATTGTAGCGCTCGCATTATTTGAATATATAAAAGTTACCATGCCTCTCCCTAGAAAACTTTCACTGTGTTTTACCGCTTTTTATCTTCTATTTCCTATAGGTGTTCTTGTTAGTGGCACGGAAAATGGATTCTGGCTACTAGTAGCTGGTATATATATGATTGGATTATTGGTGATATCCAGCGTAGAATTTTTAAGTAATGAAGTTGATATGCAAAGGATGGTGCATGCAGGTCTAGGTGGTATAATCTACCCATTGATACCTTTGACAGTCTTATTAGTAATAGATCAGAGATATTCGGGTGAAAATTTGTTATGGGTATTAGCCTGCGTTGTTTCAGCTGATACAACGGCTTATTTCGTAGGGCGTTTAACTGGTGGGGCTGCAATGTCACCAAGGATTAGTCCTAATAAAACTGTTTCTGGAGCTGTTTCAGGCATACTAGCTTCTGCCTTAGTGAGTATATCTTGGGGGGTAGGATTTGAATTTGAGCAGCCAATTATTAGGTTAGTAGCCTTAGGTTTACTTATAGGTATATTGGCTGTTGTGGGAGATCTATTTGAATCTCTAATAAAAAGAAGCTTTGGCTTAAAGGATCTTGGTACTTTTATGCCTGGCCATGGTGGAATTTTAGATAGAATGGATGCTGTGCTCTTTTCTCTTCCAGTAATTTTCTTGCTCTAGCCTTATGCATCCTAAGTCATCTGTCGCGATATTTGGATCAACAGGGTCGATTGGTACTCAGACCCTAGAAGTTATTAGACTTAACTCTGAAAGATTTTATGTTGAAAGTCTAAGTGCGTATTCTAATCAAGAAATTTTAATACAACAGATAAATGAATTTAAGCCGAAGAGAGTAGTCATTGGTCCTAAGATTGATAGGCATAAGTTAATTGAGTTGTTCGGATCTAAGTTAGAAGTTTTAGATGGAGTGGATGGTCTAATAGAAATGGCTTCTTCTGAGAGCTTAGATATTGTGATGATGGCAATAGTTGGTTTCTCAGCATTCCCGCCTTTATTAGCTGCTATAAGAAGTGGTAAAAAAATCGCTTTGGCTAATAAAGAAAGTATTATTTCCGCCGGTTCCATTATAAAGGAAGAACTTACCCAATTTAATTCAGTTATTATCCCTGTTGATTCCGAGCATAATTCTATCTATCAAGCTTTAGAAGCGAGGCCTTTAGAGCCACCTAGAAGAATTATGATTACAGCTTCTGGTGGACCATTTTTGCATAAAGACATTTCTACCTTATCGTCAGTAACTGTGGAAGAAGCGATCAAGCATCCTAGATGGAATATGGGCCCTAAGATATCTATAGATTCTGCAACTTTAATGAATAAAGGATTAGAGGTTATAGAAGCTTGTGTGCTATTTGATTTACCTGAGGACCGGGTGGAAGTATTAATTAATCCACAGAGCTTTATTCATGGTTTAGTTGAATATGAGGATGCTTCTACTATTGCTGTTTGTTATTCTCCTACTATGCAAGTACCTATTGCTCATGCTCTCTTTAAGATAAGGTCGAATTTCACTGGATATATAGAGAAGCCGGTTTATAAAAAATCGGAGTGCAATTCTAAACAATCAGGTGCAAGTTTTATAGATACTAAGGTTGCATTTGATTTAAACTTTATTCCACCTTGTTATGAACGTTTTCCGATGCTTAAATTGGCCAGAGAAGCCTCAAGAATAGGTGGAAATGCTCCTTTGATACTTAATGCATCTAACGAACTGGCAGTGGAGGCATTTATGCAGAGAAGACTATTATTTACTCAGATTTCTGAATTCGTAGAGAAATGCATATCCTCAATAGAAAAGGTTGCAAAATATACGATAGAAGAGGTACAAGTACTTGATCTAGAAGCGAAAAGAGTAGCTAAGGAAATATTAGATAAGAATTATTAGAGAAAAGAGGGAAATTGAAATTTTTTGCGTTACCTATTTTTGGCCTACTATTATTAAACATTATGCCGCAAAGCCTTAGTAGTGTTTTGTCATCACCGGCTGTTAGCTTTCTTATTGTAATCGGATTATCAGTTACAGTACACGAGCTAGGCCATTTCTTAGCAGCAATTGTAAGTAAAGTAGGGGTTCTTAAGTTTTCAGTAGGCTTTGGACCAGCTATTTTAAAAAAGTATTATAAAGGTACTGAGTATAGAGTTGGAATCTTACCTCTAGGTGGATACGTGAGAATGGTAGGTGACATGCCTGATATGATTACAGGTCAGCAGGCAACGGATGATGAGGTAAGAAGTGAATCAGAGGGAACTTTACCAGATCAAGAAAATTTACCAGAAGAAGTGAAGGCAATGATCGCTGATAAATCTAAATGGTTTATCGAGAAGAATAATTGGATTAAATCCTTTATAGTTTTTGCAGGGCCTCTAGCCAATTATCTATTGGCTTTTTTCTTGGTTCTGATTGTTGCTCTTATTTATGGTATTCAAGTTCCTGATGGAACTAAAATCGATAGAATCTCTAAAGGTTCACCTGCGGATGTTGCAGGCTTAAAATCTGGTGATGAACTTCTTACGATAGCTGGAAAGCCACTTAAGGACTTCACTGATATTATGAATGCTATTCAGGCTTCTAATGGTGAAAAGCTTGAGATCAAGATTAAGAGAGAGGGTATAGAAGAGTTAAAAGTAGTCTCTCCAGAGGAAAAGCCATCTCCGAGGGAAGTGGGTAAGAAGATCTTTATGATAGGGATTGCTCCTGCTACTAAGGCTGAGGCTGTATCAGTAGGTAGTGCGTTTAGCAACTCTTTTAGCTATATTAACTCTGAAGTGATTAATATACTTAGCGGGGTTTTTGGACTTTTATCGGGTCAGGTTTCTTTAGATGCTATGGGTGGGCCTATAATGATTTATGAGGTCGCAGGTCAAACTGCAAAAATTGGATTTCTAAATTTTTTAAACTTCATTGTCCATTTAAATCTCACGCTTGGTGTAATGAATCTTTTGCCTATTCCTGTTTTGGATGGGGGACATTTAATTATATTCTTCCTAGAGGGGTTATTGGGTCCCATTAGTATTAGAAAGAAAGAATTCGC
>JBILFC010000073.1:0-11138 GCA_044351785.1 Bdellovibrionota bacterium | reverse complement strand
CACCTCCCAAGATGGGGAAGGATAAGAAGTTTCAAGTAACGGACCTAGAGGAGTTTCCATTTTAGGCATTTTCAAGGTGTCGTCAGTGAGGTCTTGCTTGGATTTGATGTTATGAGCCTAAATGCACCTTTTTCTTAACTACCATTAGCCACAACTATTCAAATTTTAACTAGGTTTGGGTTAACCCAAACCTAGGGGGCTATACATTAACAATATTAAGGTGGGATTAGCGTAGTAGGGAGACAGAGGTCTGGCTCAGTCGAAAAAGTTGTGTACTTATAGGGAGTTTTATGTTTTCCTACTGGTCTGAGGCCTGCCTTGTAGCTTGTTGAATTCTTGCAGCCTTACCACTAAGATCCCTTAGATAGTAAATTCTAGATCGTCTTACGCGACCTCTCTGCTTAACTTCGATCTTAGTTACCTTAGGTGAGTGAAGCGGAAAAACTCTCTCAACTCCTACTTTATAAGAAATTTTAAAAAGCAAACAAAAAAGGTAGAAATCTCAATAATTATAAGGAGTTATGGGTTTTTAGAATATGTAGGCACGTGGCTTCCCCTAAAAACGCATGATATAGAAGTGCCATAAAAGCATTGCTGTTTTAAAATCTGACCTAAAAAATGAAAATTCTTTCCCTAAAACCAGACCATGACGGCACTGTCTCTTTCATTGAGGATGAGAAACTTATCTTTAGCGTGGAAGCTGAGAAGAACAACTTTCTTAGAATGGCTAGTTTAGATTCTAATGCTATTCTCTCCTCATTAAGATTACTAGAGAGCGTTCCCGATGTATTTGCCCTAGGTGGTTGGATCCCTGTGGACAATTTTAATAGTGGGTACACGGGGCTTTTAGATATAAAATCTGTAAAACAAAATTATCTTGGAAAGACGTGTCATCATTTTTCAAGTTCACATGAAAGAAGTCATATTTATTGCTCTTATGGTTTATCCCCCTTTCCAGAGGGAACTGAATGTTATGCTCTAATATGGGAGGGAAGGATTGGTTCTTTCTACTATATAAATAGCAAAGCAGAGGTAAGTCTTGTTAAGCAAATCATGACTATGCCTGGAACAAAGTACGTTTATCCCTATCTATTATGTCATCCAACTAGCGAAGAGATTACTGGAGGCATTTACGCTGGAACGATAATGGCTCTCGCTGCTTACAATAAAGATATTGAGCCTTCAAATTGGGAGTTAGATATTCTTAAAAAATTGTGCAAATTAGATAATCAATCTCTATTGAGAACTCATGAATTTACTTCCCTAGACTTTTATCGCAGAGGTGTAGACACTGACTTATGTAAGCGCCTAAGCAGATTGATGTCAGATATGATTTTTAAAGAATTTTATGAGTATGCTGAAAAGAACCTAACTCTTGGGTTACCCCTCTTAATAAGTGGTGGCTGTGGTCTGAATTGCGAATGGAATACTAAATGGAAAAAGTCTGGACTATTTCCTGAAATTTTCATTCCGCCCTGTGCTAACGACTCGGGATCCTCGATAGGGACTGCCATTGATGCCCAAAGATTTTATACGAATAAATCTAAAATTAAATGGAGCGTATATGCGGGCCAAGAATTTATCATGGATAACACTAATCTTGAAGACGACTTCATTGTTATGGATCTTAACTTGGAGTTTCTAGCAAGCCTGCTACATCAAGGAAAAATCTTTGCTTGGGTGCAGGGAAAATATGAAATGGGCCCAAGGGCGCTAGGGAATAGATCGCTCCTTGCTTCGCCATTTAATTCCCTGACTAAGGATAGAATTAATAAAATCAAGGAAAGAGAAAGGTTCCGTCCCGTAGCGCCTGTATGTTTAGAAGAAGATGTTGGCTTACACTTTGAATGGTCTGGACCCAGTCCGTATATGCTTTTTTTTCAAACGGTAAGGAACAAACAATTAGAGGCCATAACCCACGTTGATGGCACCGCTAGAGTACAAACGGTAAACAAGGATCAGAACTTTCTCTTGCATGAGCTTCTAGCGGAATTTCGCAAACAATCTGGAGTGGGCGTGCTTTGTAACACTTCCTTAAACTACCCTAGAAGAGGGTTCATCAATCAGATGAGAGATCTAGTATTTTACTCCAAAGCGCGCGGCTTAGATGGATTTGTAGTTAGTCAAAAAATGTACTTAAGCACCAAAAACAATTCTCAAATCTAACTACAAATACATACCACCTCTATCGCAGATACCCATTTCTGTAACTAGTGCATAGTGTGCTGACAACTATTCGTTTTCTGACAAACAAATATTATAGTAATGGCAGGTTTAACTCTTTCTACATGTTTTTGGGTCCCCATCTCTAAGGCTTTTTCCGTATAATATGTTTGCCCATCAGGCCCTGCAACTCCTCTCCAGTGAGCGAAATTGTACGCATCCCAAGACCCTGTCATAGTGTCTTCTACCTTGTGCATTGTATCATAAATCTTGCCTATCTTTGGATGAATATCGCTTCCAACTTCCTCAACAAAAGCTCTAAGATCAAATCCACCATCTGGTGGCTCTGCGTTATAGATAACTTTTAACAACTCCTCACTATGAATAACCCCTCTCAACTCCCCAGCAGCATTCTTTATACAAAGCCCTGACTGATATCCACATCGCACATATGAATCATTTACGTCAAAGAATCCCCTATCCCTTAAACTATCCTTGTAGTCTAACTGATACTTATCGTCAAAGTAATCATTCACATCATGCTCAGTTGTTCCCATAAAATTGTTACCTCCTGACTGAGAACTCTTATAAGCACCTAATATTGCTGTCTGAGCCTCCTGAATAGCAAAGTGTGAAAAACTTCCAAAAGCACCGTGGACAAAATCCCCTCCCTTAGCCACGCTAACTCCTCCGGAGAGTCCAACATTAACAGTTGCAGCCACAAACTTATTACCACCCAACTTGGCCGTAATTCGTGGGGCAATTGTTTCCATTCCAAAGTTCAGTAACGAGTCCCTTGCCCCCACGACAAAAGACCTCCCTACACTCACCCCATTAGCAACGGAATTAGCAAATGAACTTGTAAAGACCTTTAAAGCAGTCTTTGCATACCCTACAATCTGAAAATAGGAAGACAATCCTTGCGTCACAAAGAAAGCAACTGCATTTACAATTAGCGACTTCGGGTCAGTCAGAGAAGCAACAATACCTTTGACTGTATTCTTAATTAACCTCTTCAGCCCTTTAAAGAACAAACCTGAAGGATCTGTCATGGTTAATGGATTATTTAGCACATATGAATATACTCCATAATTCTGAGAATTTAATGGATCTTGTATAAACTTATCTGGCGACAAGAAACGTCCTATCATTGGATCATACACTCGACCATTCATATGAATAAGATTCACTCCATCTAAATGTTCATGTCCAGTGAACCCTCGACTTTCCTTAGCTACCAAAGAAGGCACTCCACTAGCCCAATTTGATTTTCTTCTAAGACCCCAAGGATCAAAGCTAAGAACCTCTACAAGAGCTCCTTTCTCATTAGTAATAGTTTGTACTGATCCTAAGTGATCCTTATGCAAATAGTTAAGTTGCGCTCCACCACCCGCTGTGGTCCTATGCACAGCTATCATTTCGCCGTTTACAGACACATAGTTTTTAATCACCGTAGTGGTCCCACTAACTTCTCGCTCAAATATTCCGTCTACATAAGTTATCGTAGTAAGGCCAGTTGCATTCTGCTTAACTTGCTTGTAGCGAGACTGAGAACCATCAAAACTGAAGTTCAGCGTCTCTGGACCTTTTTGAATATAATTAGGAACATTAAACCACGTATAGGCTACTCTCTCTCCATTACCTGTGACCCTATTTCCTCTATCATCATAGGTGTAAGTGTTAGCTCGTGGACCGACAATTGATGTCACAGCATACGGTCTAGCTATATCGTAGTTATAAGTACCTGTATCAGATTTTGTTTTAATATTTCCGACCTTGTCATAGGTTAGACTGACAGGAGTTTGCCCTACTACGGCCGATGAAGTTAATCTGTTTAAAGAATCGTAAGTAAAGTTTTCTGTTAAATTAAGCCTTACATCTCTTCTTTGAGTTATGTTACCTACTATATCATAGGCCATAGATAGAGACTGAACATTACCTGTCTTAATGGTCTGAGGAAGATACATATCGCTAGTATAAGTAATGTCCGTTGTAAGCTTATTTCCAAGCTGATATTGCTCTATCTGCCCGCCCGCATTCTCTTTTTTCATCGTCCAGAAGACATATGCATTTGCTCCCTCAACACTCGCCAAGCGACCTTCTGGTGTGTACTTATTTAAAGTATAAAAACCATTGGGATGTACCGTAGCTTCTTCCCTTGAATATCTATCGTAATACTTAGATACAATAAACTTTTCATTATCTAACTCGTGCTCTTTTCGACTCAATCTTGAGAAATCATCATAAAACAAATCTATTTTTGAATTACCGTATTCAGTAGATACCAAACTAGACAGGGCTCCCTTGGCACTATTCCCTACATCATATCTCCAGTTGGTGGAACCTATTTGAGATACCCTTGATATTACTCTTCCTAACTTGTCATACCTAAATGTTCTTTTAGGAGCATCGCTTGTAGTCTCTGATAACATCTCTCCTAAGGCTGAGTATTCTCTTGTACTCGTACGACTATTCGGATTGCTTGAGTTAACGACATTTCCCCTTATATCGTAAGAATTATTAATACTAATGCCATTTGGGTCTGTCACTAGCGTCAAGTTACCAAAGGGATCATAAAGATAGTTTGTCTCGCCTTGCATCGAATCAATACTCTTTAAGACCTTCTTGGATTGATCAATTACAATGGTTGAAGAATTTCCATTGGGCTCAGTGGTTGTAACACTTAGGCCAGAATAGGATCTTCTATATTCTTTATTACCAGGACGAACTTCTTTTGTAACTCTCTGATATGCATCATATTCATAGGTAGTCCATAGAGCTTGTTCTCCGGCAAAATAAGGTTCAGATTGTCTTTTTAGCTGACCAGATGCAGTATATTCTGTATCGACATAGACCTTCTTCCCACCCAATCCAACTCTTTCATTCCTCACAACTCTTTCTAATACATCATAGTAATCTATCGCAGGTGCAAAACCAGACTTTTGACTATATATATAGTAAACTGCATTCACTGGACATGACTGACCACAAATCCTATAGAACGTCCTCTCTTCTGTCCTATCAGGGTTTATAGAGCGAACAGCCCTAGAGAAACCATCATAATAGTTAAACGTCTTCAATCCATTCGCATTGGTTCTACTGCTAAGCTTAGCCAAGCTAAAGGTAAATTGCTCGATATGCCCCAAGGCATTTGTGTTTCTAAGCAAATAACGACCATCACCATCATAAGTGGACAAAGCTGTTCTTAATACTATGCCGCCGCCTGAAGTCTCACTCCTAGTTATATTGCCATACAAGTCATATGTGTACTTCTTCTTAAGCCAAAGACTCGGGTGACCCGGCTCTATAGTTTCTTCTACTAGAACTCCCGTAACTGGATCGTATGCATACTCATTCGTTCGGGAAGCTGGGCCGTATTGGTGATTTGATTTTGTAACAGTGGCCTTCTTTAACTTACCTAAAAACCAATTCGCGGTATTAACTTCAAAAGTATTTTCAATCTTTTCGGTCTGCAAATCTCCAGTAGTAGTTAAGGAAGTTACAATATTTCCATAATCATCATAAGTGCTATTCGTTGTCTTAGTGCTTATGACCGCTTGACTCAGATCATACACCGTCTCCGTTTCAGATTCCAAGTATGAATATTTACTACCAGAAGGCATAACTTTATACTTGTTCACATAGTCTATCTTTCTTGTTACTTGTCCTGAAGGAAGCTTAGTTTCGAACTTCAATAGATTAGATCCTGCATAATTATAGTCCTGAAGAAAATATTTTTTAACTTTATTCTCTGCTGAACTTAGCTCCACCCAGGAAAAGCCAACAAACCCTCTTCCAGTAACATCTACTTTTCCATTTCCGTAGAGATACTTAGCCTCTTTTATCCCACCTATTCCGTCTGGTGACTTGATAGAACTAACTAAAAGAGCAGAACTTCGATAATGCCCTAAAGGATAGATCGCCTCATCGTCAATCTTATGCACGGACTCATCGGACATAGGGAGGTAAGAAATTGCTGTCTCTAAGCCTAATCCGTTAGTGATCTTAGTTAAGAGATTTGGTTTAAGTGTCTTACTAAGGCTAACATCACTAGCGTTACCTGATGCTACGGCTATGTCTGTAGCCCCATCGCCATTAAAATCTCCTATTGAAAAATCTCCAGAAGAAGTTTGAGCTCCTGTCCATGATCCAGATCCAGCTCCGTTGAAATCAATACCACTTGATAGTCTCACATTCCATATCGATCCCCCCTGGAAAATAGCAAGATCTGCCTTACCATCTCCATTAAAGTCTCCAATTTTTGGATCCTGTAAACCAACTCCATTCTCAGTCCATGGTCGACAAGTAAAACCTACTCCATCGGATATACAAACAACAACTGCATGATCGCCATTAGTGGCTCCGATATCACTAAGTCCATCCCCATTGAAATCACCTATATAATTTATACCCCGACCAATCTCAGGCATAGCCTTGTGCTGACAATCAAAATCCGAACCTTGAAATGAACAAATACTGTACCCACCGTTAGAAAAGGTGCCTCCCACAAGGTCATCTTTACCGTCGCCATTAAAGTCTCCCTTGAACAGATCATTATTAAAGAAGTATAGGCCGCCCAAGACCTTGCACTGTAAATAATTGTCTTCAATATAACATATCTCACTGGCTCCTATGCCTCTATTAGCTCTATAAAAATGAATAATTTCTGACTTTTCATCACCATTAAAATCACCTGGCATTATTACGTCATAACGAATATCTATATTATTATTGGCATACGTACCTTCAGTTCTACTACCTCCAACTTTTCGACAACTAGTGTTAGAACTTATGCCAGTACAAACATATGTCACACCACTAGCACCAGCATAGAAAATATCAGACTTACCGTCTCCATTAAAGTCACCTAAGTACGACTTTATATTAGGGGAATTTATACTTATTTCCCTTGGCACCACGAACAAACCACAATTCAAATTATTATTTTCACTATAACAAATTGGCAGGTACCCATTTCTACCAGGGATCGCAGCAACAATATAACTCTTTCCATTACCATCGAAATCAGCGATCAAAGAGGAATTCCCAGGCTGCACAGAACCATCTCCCCAAGCACCGCTACCTTGCGCTCCAAATCCGTATTCAACTGGAGATAGTCCTTGCCATTCAAATGTCGTTGGAGGTAAGCATGTACCATCGGTGCCACATTCTCTAAACGACAAGAGATGTGAGCGAGCATTATGATGACCATTCACATACGCAAGTTCATAACTTCTAAAAAGTTGGCTCTTATCGTAAACGTCAATCTTCTTTAATCTCTTAGAGAACGAGAAGTAATCACCCGCCACATAAATAGGGTCTTTGTCTTGTCTGTCTTCATACTGAAAAACAATTCGATTATATGGCAAAAGTCCGCTTCTAGAGTTACCAGTATAATTTATTTGAACAGGCTTATACTCTCTTGATCCAGGTGTTGTTTCGTAACTAATCGTATAATAATTCCCCAGCCTATCCTCTACCCTAGAGAGTGCCCAGTTAATGGGAGAAGGATATTTCTGGGTTGAAATTCTAGAGTCTGTAGAGTTCCCGTAGTAATAAATTAGTCCGTCTTTTCTATAAACCTTAAAATACTCTGGAGCTCCATTATAGGTTCCGTATGAAGTGATTTTAGTAAATGTCTCTATTTCAGTTCTATATTCAGAGCCATTCGCCCCGTAAACAGAATTATTAGTAACAAGTAAACGATCACCATCAATACAGAAACGATCATTATCATCAAAGTCTACCGGATCTGTTATCCCGTCCACAGATTCAGAAGAGGAGCATCTTGATATAATAGAAATCCCGTCCAATCTCCATCCCATGCCTAGAAAACCATTTCCCGCCTTACTTGAGTATGAGACTGAAAGGGAAGGAGACAAGCCGCCGCTTCCAGCTGGAACAGTAAGAGGCAAGCTATAGTTCAAATCACCCTGATCAGTAACATTAAGTGAATCGGCACTCTTTCCAGCTACAGCACCTGGAAGATCTGCCAAGGCTGGAACAGTTACATTACTAACACTCCAAGAGGTGCTCTCAGAACCTAATGAAACCTGAAGTGTTGATGTTAGATTTGTTCCTGCGGGAGATTTTTGCTTAAAGTAAACCTGATCGCCATTTACAACAGTTGTGCTACTACCTACGTCTACACCATTTTTCACAATGGACCCCGCACCAGTAATGCTTAATGCAGTAGGACCACTTAGGCCAGAGATGGTTATCGTGTTTGAAGAATAATTTTTACCTGGAGCTCCCTCAGATATGCTCAGCAACTGCAAGGAGCTCATGGATAGCTTCGCTACTTGAGACCAAGCAGTACTAGCCTTTTCAAATATATACGCAGCTCCACGACCTTCATTTTCATAATCAGCTCCAATCGCAACTCTATTTCCTTTAACACTAATAGAACTACCAAAATATGAGTTCACAAGCGGAGTTCTTGAAACAAGTACTTGACTCTGCACCCATCCTGTTGTGATTTGCCTATAGAAGTACACACCTCCTGTAAAATTTGCTACAGCCCCACCTCTACCAACAGCACCTATAAGCGCATAGAGACCAGAGACTGAATCGAAGTTTAGAGCTACCGAATGACCAAAGAAAGAATTTAAACGAGCATCGGTCGGAATAAGTTTAGCTATTTGGCTCCACACCCCGGATAACTGCTGAAATACGTACACCGCTCCAGAGTTAGCGGCCTTTTGACTATCCCTCTCAGCTCCAACAAGTATTACGTTTCCAAGAATAGAGACTGAATTTCCAAATCTCTTTCCAGCTACTGCATCTAGGGGACTCAGCTTTACCTCCTGAATCCAAGCCCCGTTTACCTTCGAAAAAACATAAACTGCTCCTATTTCCCCAGATTTTAAAGGGGCTGAGACGACAGCTCGATCTGCGCTGATACTTACGGCCGCACCGAATTTATCTCCAGAAACTGTATCAGATCCTTTTAACTTTATCTTTTGAACCCATGCTCCAGTACTAGACTTTTCATATAAATATGCAGCTCCGGAACGAATGCCAGAACTATCATCTTGATCTGCTCCTACAAGCAAAGACACCTCATCAGTCGACACAGCAGATCCAAATCGTTTGTTAGTGCTACTGACATCCGAGGGGCTTATTATGTTTTGCGCGTTGAGTGTGGAAGAAAGTAAGACGACAAGGGAAGAAAAATAAAATTCTTGTTTGCATGATGCTCCTAAGTTTTGTCAACTTGATCAGGCTAGCAGTAGAAATTTCTCTAATCAATAAAAAACTAATTTTTTCTTGCTTGTAGAAAAAATCTTTTTTCCATTTCTAACAGCAAAGAAACGAGAGATCTCACATTAATAGCAATGACTTACCTTCAAGAGTAAGTTTTCGTATTGATGAGCCTTATAGCAATCATTGAAATTACTCATAGAGAATATCGACCAAACCTAGAGATCACGGATAGTCTTAGGAAAGTATTATTGGGACAGAGGTCGATTACAAAAAACCCCGTATCACCTCTGTAGCTATTCTCAAATCACTACCCATATTCAACTTATAACAAGGTACTCGCTTGACTAGATTTTCAATTGCATGGAAATCATGGCTCTGGGAGCCTTTCATCTGAAACAGGGTGCTCGTAGCTATTTCTCGTAGCGCCTCAAAAGGACTGATCTTAATAAGCTTAGATTGCGTCGACGGCTGAATCACTGGAAGGAAAATTGCTTCGATACTCATCTCATTTTGCACTCTAGATCGGTCAATAAAGAATAAAGATTTTTTAGTTTTAGTATCTACTTCTAAATCTTCCATCAAGGCTGAATCTAGGCCGATGTCCTTAGTGAATAACTTCGCACTACTATATAAGCTATATGCCTTTATAGAGGAACTTAGTTCTAATAAACAAAAGTCTTCACTTAAAAATGACAATCCGGCCTCTAAGCAAGAAATAGATATCGTAGACTTCCCTGACCCTCCCCTGCCTGGCACCAACACCCCCTTAAGCCCAGACCCAACTACTGCTCCATGAATGAGTTGAATTCCCTTCTCCCTAAACCACCATCGCAAAATCCTGCAAAACGGTGCTCCCATCTCCCCTTGAGAAATCTCATACTCAGGAGCTAGTAAGTGATATGCACAGTTTTCTGGTAATTTCAAAATTGAAATATTTTTTTGCCTCTCGCTATACTCGAGGTAACACCTCTTATCTGCCATATAACTCTGACCCGGGGAGAAGTTTACTGAGCTCACATCAAAACTGGATATATATATGTCTAAATCAACCTTCATAGACTGGGAGGTTGAATCGATCAATAAATGCTTAAGGGCTTTCGTAAAAGACGAGAGATACCGAGAGTCCGCAAAACGTAACCTAATTATACTATTTGCTATTCGATAGTATAATTCTTCACAGGTACTCACACTAGGAAGCTTATTCAATACCAATTCTACTTGAGATGAGGCGGATTGATTTTGTTGATTTTTACTGCTTTTCAGCCTAGAATCTTTTGCAATCTGAAGTAGAGTATCTTTATTTACTAAATTCAGATTCATCGAAATATGATTTCTATGCAATCTTCTTCGAACTAAGTTCTGAGGAATTACGGTACTATTAATTCCAGATTCTTTCATTCTTGTAAAAAAATCCGCATCCTCTCCCGTCCTAAGATTAGGATTAAAGACACCTACCTTTCTAAACAATGATGCTCTAGCGAGCAAAGAGCATAAATGAAAAGGAGGAGCAATTTTTATAAGTGAGTTCTGTTGATATGCTTTTCTTAAATCATCAAGCTCAGACATCCAGAAATTCTTGACCTGCGTAAAGCATGCTTCAACATCAGGACTCTCCGCTAACAACCCTACCTGCAAGGCTATTTTATCAGGCTCCCATAAATCATCAGAATCTAGAAATGCTACTAAATTCCCGCGAGCTTCCTTGATGCCTAGATTACGTGCGCTCGAGGGCCCTAAATGCTTTTGTTGCAGAAGGACTAATTTGCTCT
>JBILFC010000332.1:0-3086 GCA_044351785.1 Bdellovibrionota bacterium | reverse complement strand
ATGATCTCGTTACTTTTCACTCTTTTATAGAATTAGAAAATGCCCCTGAAGGGCTAGAATTTTCATCACTCACAAACAAACTACCATTTCACATAAGTAAAATCTCAAGAGCGATTACCGTTCTTCAAAAGAAAAAATATCTTAAAAAAGCAATCAGCGAAAAGGATGGAAGGCAGATAATTCTACATTTTACGGATCTAGGTAGGAAAGAATATGCAAGAATCGAAAGTCCAATACTTAAAAGGCTTGAAATTGCATGTAAAGATTTCACAGATGCTGAGCTTGAAGAATATATCTCTCTAGTAAAGTTAGTAGGAGATGAAGCTGAAACTTATACCAACAAATCGCTAAGTAGCTTTATTATAGCAAAGTCAGAAAGTGACTATAGGCTAGGTAGAGAGCTATTAGTGGAGCATTTAGTAAAAGAAAAGAAACATAAATACCTAGATGAGCTATTAATCCCTTACTCAAGCCTACTTGCACTTGAAGTGAAAGACGGAAAATCGCTATCTCTTATAGAAATTAGATTTAAAAATGGAGAAGTAAAGATTCAGAATATAGTTGAGAAAGAAGGATCGGACGGTGAATCTAGGAAAATTTTACTGAGTGAGGTGAAGAGAGTTTTGATGAGGGAGGTTGATTAGTAAACGATATTCAATTACATTAATTTTACGGGAACTCCACAACGGTAGCCGGCCTAGACATCCCAACCAAGTTCCACTCTGGCTCATCCTTCACTGCCTCCGCTCCTAATAACTCGTCTCCTGTCCAATCATAATCCTTGTCGTACTGGAATCCTAAGTTCTCATAAACTCTAAAAGCGGCCTTATTGTGCTCAAAAACATCTAATACAAAGTTAGTATTATCTCCCCCCTCCCGCTCAATCACTTTACTTAAGAACGCTTGCGCAAATCCATACCCATGACCAACTAGTGTTGTAAGAACAGAATTAATTGAAACTACCCTTGTCTGATCTCCTGGCTCAGTAATATCCTTAACCACACAAGACACTAAAATCTCATCCCCATACTTCAACATGTACGTTTTATACTTAGGATTTGGATTCTCTAAAAATTCACAGACCTTCTTATGGGCAAATCCTTTCAAGCTTTCAGGATAATTCATTATAGGATCTGGATATGAATGATTCCAATTGGATAAGGATAGATCCTTCATCCGACCCTGCAATTCAGGAGTTACATCACTAGCAACAAGAGGTTCTGTAAGCACAACTCCAGGAATATCTATTCTCCCGCTTTTAAACATATCCCGATATACTGCCCCAAGACCTAAGATTCGGGCACTTTCTTTATTTAAACTTTCGACATATTGAGCAAGATCATTATTTGTGCGAACACTTGCATTTGCTAGTATTCTATTGGCCCCAGAAATAAAGCGCTGTAGGGCTCGCCTGTGATCTATCATAGATCCCTCCACTATACTCTCTTCATCAACGAGACGAGCAATATCCTCTAGACAATTCACTATTTCAAGGTATTTAGTTAAAACTAATCGAATCTCTGCTGGATCATTTGCTCTAACTAATGCAATAAGCCTATCACACAAACCCTCCTCGACTGATACTCCAAAAAAGGCTTCTAAAAATAATGTTCTAAAGCCATCTTCCCTAGGTAACTGATTTAAAGTTTCCTTCAGCTCAGTGTATCTTGCAGGGTCCATAATGATGGGTAGAAAATGAGCCTGAGACCGAAAAGATAATCTATTTAGGTCGATACCCAAGTCTTGCTCTAGATCCCTTCTAATATCAGATTGAGCAAGAGTTTTATAGACCTCAAGGTTAATGTGTCCTTCCGTTGGAAAGATAGTCGGCTCATTCACCAGAGAACTAAAAGGTTTGACTAAAGCTCTCCTTACTTCCCGTCGTTCGACTCTAAGATTGTTTATAAAAGATATTAAGGTGTTTAGAACTTGATTTTTATCTTTTAAATTAGAGAAATCATTCCAACGGTGAGTTAAGTGAACTCGATCAAACTCTAAATTAAAGATATAATCACTAATTGGCTCACTATAAAAATCATCTCTCAATGTATAAACATCAGCAATCTCTGCATTATACAGTGCTCTTCTAAAACCAGGTAAATCAGAGTTTGGATCATGATCCCTATCAAATCCTAAACTAGCATTTAAACTTTTTAACCAACTCTGTCTAGTCGCTCCAATTCTTTGATCAAGTTCATTACTCTTGTCTAACGAAAGACCGAACTCATCCCCTGAAATCTCTACAAATAATTGATCGCCAAAGATATCTAATAAAAATGCTCGAGAGTCGACCTCTTTATATCCAGATGCACTGAAATGAATAAAAAGGTCAGTACAGACATCCTGAAAAGTTTCAGCGAAAAGTGCTTCACCCCTAAGCACGGCTTTTAGTTTATGTTCAGCGGTTTTAAGTCGATTACCAGATAGCTTAAGAACACTAGGTATACTATCGACATCGTCAGCCCTTATATATCCAGAAGGGGTTCCTCCCGGGCCAGTTGTTAAAACCATATCCTGTGACATTTTTCTAACTAGACTATCAGCTTGTAGTCCCTGATCTGGGTAAAAAGGTGATGGGGCAAAATTTAAGTCTAAGTCACCTTTACCATTAACGCGAACCCCTTTGTAAGAAAGATAATGTTCTTCGATAAATAATCTGGTTAGAACACCTTCTAAATAAAGTCGCACAATAGGTGAAAGATTCTGAGATGTTAATAGCTTAGCCATTAAGTCCCTTATTAAATAGCTTTCCCTTGACCATCTCTCTAACTCAGAACTTCTAGAGATCTTACTATATTCCAAACTTAAGGCTTGCATTGCTCTTATTGAAATAATCTGATCTGTTATAGATTGTTCAAGCAATTTTGTTTCAATTTCTTTTTCTCTGTTTATTTCGACAATTTGATTACCTTCTTCATTATCACTGGCGTCTAGTGATGCACGAAGGCGAGCTCTAAATTTTTCTTTAGCTACTACAGATGACTCCTTTAACACGGCAATTATTGCATTATCCAAAGAGATAGGAAGATAGACTCTTTCACCATCAGTTTCTTCGTAAATATTTCTAAAATCTAATCGCCTATAAT
>JBILFC010000072.1:0-11220 GCA_044351785.1 Bdellovibrionota bacterium | reverse complement strand
AGACATAAAAATGGGCGTAGGTATCTATGATACTGGTAAGGTTGCTTTCTTTAGTTCACCTAAAGAGAACTTTGGAGTACTAATAGAAAGTAGGGAAATTCAAGAATTGATGACCACTCTCTTTCAAATGTTCTGGGCGGTGTCTTTACCTGCGAGGGAGGGGGATGGGTAGGTTTATGTTAGATCGCTATATGAGCCTACATCAAAATCGATGCATTCGATGCCAAGGTAGTACTCTCCGATATAAAAAAGATAGAGGATGATATTCTAGCTTCCGAGATGGGGAAATTGAAAGCATTAGCTTTCGGTAAGGCGGAAGCGTATTGTACCAGTTTCTTTATTATATCCAATTTGAACGGCGGAACCGTCATGGCACTTATATAAGGTTCCTAAATCGGTTGGCTCCTGGCGAAAGCCCTCTGACCAGAGAAATGAATCTATTGCCCATAAGTGTTCCACGATAGGATTAGCGATGATATCGTGAATGATGGTTGATATTCGTGGCATGCTACAAATCTCTCCAATTGAGCTTGGAAGACCTTCGATGAGCATGTGCAGAGAGCCGTCGCCGTAGTGATATACAAATGGAACTGTTCCTGGAATCCAGCTACTTCCTAGTAGTGAGAGCTCGAAACCGTTAACTAGATCGGTCGAGAATTGTGGAGTTGTGAGTTCCGCAACTCCTTCGCCAAACTCATGCTCTCGCATCATTTCCGCAGCCTCCATAAGGTATGTGGGGATCTGTGATGTCGTATTTGCCCATGACCAGAGCCAGGTGTTGGAAATCTCCGACTGAGTTCCAAGGAGTTGGAACGAGAATGTGCGGTTGTCTCCGAAATCAATGAGCGCTTTTTCTATGTCGATATTTATTTGATGATCCCCGAGCCAATCAAGTAGTCCATAGTAGCGTGCAAGTCCTTTGCCAATCGCGTGCGTTAGAAGCATTCCTATGTTAACGGGCTGAGATTCTTCACGAGTCTCATAGATTGCTGACTCTCCTTCCGAATCAGAGATCTGCGCCTCAGACTTCGCCTCGGTTTCAAGTAACTCGGCAAGTGTGGCCGGGTCTGCTCCGTTAGCGCAGAGTAGATTAAATGCTTCAGTTTGTGAGATGTAGTCGCTTTTACTTTGTTTTGTTCCCATGATGCCACTTCGTAAAGATTAGATGAACCAAGACCAACTTTAAACCTTTTATACTGGTAAGCTGACCGCTTAATTTATAAAACCACTTTATTGAATATTATGTTGGTAAGAACTATAATTGTATCATTGCGTGATTAATGATTAGTGAATTCTTAATTATTTAATTAAACTAGAGACCTAATTTGCTAAGTTCTTAGGCTTTCAGTAACCTAATGAGCGTATTCTGTACTTTTTGAATTATAATATACCTTTAAATTTATGTCAGACCACAACACCTCCCTACATCAGAAACAATGCCTCCCTTGCCAAGGTGGAGTTCCGCCAATCTCAAAAGAAGAAAGGGAGAAACTAATACTTGAGTTAGATAGCTGGCAGATAATTGAAGATCATCATCTGTATAAGTCATACAAATTTAAGAATTATAAAGAAGCTTTTGATTTTGTTTCTAAAGTTTCCTTAGTCGCGGAAGAAGAGAATCATCATCCTGATATTGAGCTTGGATGGGGATACGTTAGGATAAAGATTTATACTCATAAGATTGATAATCTTGTTGAGGCGGATTTTGTGATGGCTGCGAAGATAGATCGGTTGTAGGTGATATGAATAGTAATCTTCCGGAAATTTTTGATAAATTCCAAGATAGTTATCTTAATTCTACCTTTGAACATGCTTTTACCTTAAAAGATCTTCTTAATACTTTAAGGCCTTTTGTTAACATAAGTGAATGTGATGAAGGATTAGTTTCAGTAGAGAAACAATTTGATATCTTTAGCCCTCATCCGTATCTGAAGGAAGGAGCTAAGTATGAAACTTATGGCCCGTGGTTTTTAAGAGAAGGAGTAGTGAAGAAATTAGTTGTCGCTGAGGATAACTTAAAGAAAGTAAATCCTTATTATAGGTTAAAGATTTTTGACTGTTATAGGCCTCAGACTGTTCAAACTTACATGAGGGATGTGGAGTTTAGGAGGTTAGCTGTTAGAGAAAATATAGATCCTTTAAACGCAAATGAAGTTGAGAAGGAAAAGCTTTTATCTTTGGTCGATTCTATATGGGCAAGACCTAGTGTGCATCCAAATCCCCCTCCGCCTCATAGCACTGGTAGTGCTGTTGACCTTACGATATGTGATGAAGACGGAAAAGAAGTTAACATGGGTTCAGAGATTGACGAGGTCTCTGAAAGATCCCTTCCCAATTATTACAAAGATAAAAATGATAAGTTGTCAAAATGTTATCATTCAAACAGAGAGCTTCTTAGGCAGTGTATGGAAGATGTTGGGTTCTATAGGTTAAGTCATGAGTGGTGGCACTTTTCTTATGGTGATCAGGTCTGGGCTGTGTTTGAAAGTTTTAGAAAAAAGGAGTTAGCTGATGCCATTTATGGGGAGGTATGAGAGGGTGTTACCTTAGGGAATCGCCTCCCTTAAGCTATGAAAAGAAGTAATAAAATTAGGGCGTTCATAAAGTTCTTTAATTTTTCGTTCAGGTTGTCGATAGATTACAAAGCGCTGTTATTTTATGGAGTTAAACTAGCACTAAACATTTAAAGCATGACATCAAATCAAATTAAACCTAAGAAGAGAGTTTTGTTAGTCGATGACGACATCGATATGATTTCAATATTAACTATACAATTTGAGTTTTTAGGGGCTGAGGTAGTTTCTGCTTCTGATAGTACAAAAGGTCTCGAAGTATTTATGAAAAATGCAATAAATGGAAGAGGTTTTGACCTAATAGCATTAGACATTAACATGCCACAGATGGATGGGAATGAGTTGGCTTCCAAGATAAGAGAAACCGGATATGAAGGGAAAATAGTTGCTCTAACCGCGGACGTTACGGGAGATGGCCGTATTAAAAGTAAAAGTAGTGGAATAGATTTTTACATGGGTAAAATGCAGGCTAAGAAAGATGTGTTATCGGCTTTATTGGGAGCTTAATAGATTTGCGTTATCCAATAGCTCAAGGTATGTTCGCCAAGTGGAATTTCAAATAGGCAATATACTTTTTAAAATTTACTAATCTAATATCAAGGAAACGATATGAAAAGAATGCGCGCCATTATTAAGGTTTCTATAGTTTGTGGTATTTTATCATTTCTAAATGCCTGCTCGACTCATGGTAAATTTGTAGTCCCTGCTGGTACACAATTATCAATTTATAAAAGACCTCCTGTGACAGTCCCAGCTGATGGAGTGGTAGAAACTAAACCATTTTTCTGGACAGCGGCTGGGATACCTCCAGCAAGTGGTGTTCCTTACGCACTTCACAAGAATGGTAAGGTAGTTAAAGAAGGAAAGTTAAGAGCTAAATTTAGAGTCGTATCAATCTTTTGGCCCCCAGCCGCTTTGATCTATTGGCCAATGGGATTAAATCCAAACATCACTTATGATTTAGTTTCTGGGAAGCAGGAATAATCGCTTCAAGCTTTAGCTTATGCAGTCACGCAGGCAGTAGTATTTTTTGTGCTATTGCCTGTGCCCATATCACTGCGCGAAAGTATTACGCAGATACTTCCGAGAATAGAAGAAAAGGAAATGTAGGGGTTAGCGTTGCAACTGGAGAGTTAGTTTTTATTACTAATGATTCGGAAGTGAAGATGCAGTCTGACCCTGAGTTAGCAGAGAATATAGTCAAAACTTTGGTGCGGTGGTAACTATTATTACTATGCCATTCAAGAGAAAGCTCACTAATTAAGATCTTTATAAATATTGGACATCTGGGTTAGGGACTCGTTTACATTTTTTACTACTTCTAAACTTTGTGGATTTAAAGCGGCAAATGCTCGAATATCAGAATCTAATTGAACGATATCATTATTCGCATTGAGGAGCATTCCAGCAGCAGCTTTTGCAGCATTCTTAACTCCTTGGGGAAGATAAAAATAGATACTTGGAGCTACGAAAGACCCTACTATAAAATACTGCTCTAGAAATTATGGAGATTCATAGATGACTCGCTCCTTAAACTGCCCATTCATAGAAAGGCTTGATTTTAATGTATCTTTCGCAATAAAGTCTACTTCTAATCCTTTAGATGGATGCCAATAGGATATTATTTTCGTTTGCCTTGCTTCACTTTGCTTGCTGGTTTCGGAACTTTTAGTTTTTCAACTTCTTGGAAAAAAGCAGGCGAGAGGTTAGTAATAAGGCTTTCGATATCGCGGATCTGGTGCAGGAGAGTAAGAATGACAATGCCTTGCTGGATACGCTGGTAAATGACAAAATGCTTTCGAGCAGGAACCATCAAGAAGGGAGAGGCACGGTGTTGTCGTAAAATGCCAGAATCTGGATTAGTGGCCGCCTTACTCATTACGGAGTAGAGATCGGTCATGTAAGTGTCGGCAGTTGCCTCGCCCCATTCTCGTTTCGAGCGATTGTAAATGTCCCGTAGGTCGAGAATCGCGCGACGGGTCAAATGGAAGACAGGCGATTTACTCATTGCCAGTCATCTTTTTCCTTTTGGTCGAGAATCTTCATGTCAGCTTTGAAATCGCCAGAAGATTTGAAAGTCCGTCCAGCTGCCACGTCGCGGTAGCCGGCGAGAATCGACTCTTGGGCGACTTGTCCTTCTCGTCGCTCCATATCACGGCGAATCAGGTCACGGATATATTCACTGGGTGTTTCGTAAAGGCCTGCTTCGCCAACCATGCGTGAGACAAATTCGGACAAGGCCCCTGATAGGCGAGCATTGATACGATCTGAAGTGCTACGTTCTGACATGGGGAATCCTCTATTATTGCTTCTTACCAATGTAGCATCTGGCGCAATAAATGTCAATTTAAGGGCAATTTTAGCGACATCTTGAGCTACTGATCAGTAATCATGTAGTATTTGCGAGATGTTAGCATGGCTTTGTCGCTCATGCACTTACTCTGCTAGATCAACAACATAACTAATTTCATGCAACTCACACCAATCCTTAGCAATTTCTTTAAGCGCATCATGTTTATACGCATACCACTGATCGTCTAGGCCGAAATAATTAATCGCATCTTTAAAATTTCTAAAAGGTTTACTTCTATGTATTGCATCCCACAGTTTATCTGAAATTTCCTTGTCTTCTAAGTCACCAATAAAATTTTTAATAATTCGCATTTCTTTTAGATCGTACTGACTTGGAAGTGGGATGCAATCTGTCAGATCCAATTCTTCTTCTGGTAAATCAAAGGCACCAGGATCATCTTCATTTATAAAGATGAATTCCTTCTTAGATTTAGAATAATACGTAGTGCAGCCCTCTGGTGTAATATCAAGTTCTGCTACTATCGCATCGAGGGTTAGAAATTGATTTTGTTCTGATGATTTTTCTGGCATATCTATCCTTAGATCCTTTAATACCTATAATTATGCATAAATATGAACACTATTGCCATTTCAGGTCAAGATACAGCGCGGGACGTAATTCGATACTATCTGAGAGTTAAAGAAATTACTGACGCTCAGCATATCTTTTATACAATGTGTGGGCAATCAGGATTAAGACTTGATAAGCTTAAAGAATTTGAGTCTCTTGGTGAACAGGCTTTGTCTACTAGCTTAACTGAACTTAGGAGATTTGTAGTTGATTCGCATTTGTATTTAGAAGAATACTTAGAGTCATATCCGATTATTTTACTTTTGTATTTGGGACATAAGAGAAAGGGGTTTGACTTGCTTTGTCAAATTCTTAAATTCCCCAACACTACGAATGATATCTTCTTTGACCTTATGATTACTGAGGAGTTTCAATGGTCTCTTTATTTGACCTTCGATGGTAACAATAAGGCATTGGAAGAAATTATTTCTAACAGTTATTTAGATCCTTATTGCAGAGACGCTGCTCTGCGTTGTTTAAACTCTCTTTATGTTACTAATAAGCTTGGTAAGGATTATATAGTTGGTGTTTATAAGTCATTATTTGATGATCTTCTTGTTAAAGAAAAACATAGAGAAGAAACCCATGAATTCATCTATTGTTTAATATCTGCTGCTATGGATTTGGCAATTCCTGAGTTTTACAGTGACAGCAAGGCTTTGTTAGATCTAGATATCATAGATCCACAAATGTTGCCTATGAGTGAATTAGATAGTTCTTTTGCTTTATCGGAAGAAAAAGCTTCGGAAGTGATCTTAAAGGAAGTAAAGGAACGAGAAGCATATAGCTTAATTGAAGCTTTAGGAAAGTATATGCAGTTGCAAGAAGGGTCTGATGAAGAAGAGGCGAGGAAAAAGCGGAATAAAAGAAAGAGAGAGAATAGAAAGAGTTAGTAAATACTTCTCAGTCCCAGCTTCTCTAGGAGAACTTTCAATGCTTATTTAAGTTACTCTTATATGCTTGGATTAATGTCTTACTTCTGTTATATTTCTAATTTTAGTATGTATTTTGTAATTGATGAATGAATTATAATGACTAACCTAGATAAAGTTTCCCCTAAGCAAATAGAACAATTTTGTAAAAAATGGAGCGTCGAAGAGCTTTCTTTATTTGGATCAGTGATAAGGGAAGATTTTAATAGTGAAAGTGATGTCGATGTTTTGATATCTTTTCTTCCTGACGCAAAATGGACCCTGTTTGATCATGTAGATATGAAGGAAGATTTAAAGTCGATATTTAGTCGGAATGTTGATTTAGTTACGAAAAAAGCAGTTGAAAGGAGTCATAATACCGTTCGTAAAAATAGTATTATATCCTCAGCTAAACAAGTTTATTTTAAAGAATAATGATGCAGAACAGAGACCAGAGTTATGCATTAGATATCTTTAATGCAGCACAGCATATACCCCTCACAGTTTAGTTTTTAGCATGTTAGTACTACAACTTACCAAGTGAAGGGGTAGAGCGGAGCGCTAGCGAAGCCATATACAAATATATTGCTCACAAAGAACCTATTTTTAGGATCTGTGAGGGGTATATTTATCTTAGAGCTAGTCGCCTAACGGCTCCTACGCTTACTGCTATTTCACTGCGATGAACTTCCTACACGGAAATTCATCTTGTGAGCAGTATATTGTAGATTTCGTTGGTGGAGTTTCGAGGTCTGAATTTGAATATGATCTTAAAACAATTTCTGCTGTTATAAGACAGTTTGAAATAATAGGTGAAGCAAGTAAACGCCTTACGGAAGAATTTAAAAATCAGTATCCTAATATTCCTTGGAGGCAGATGGCTGGCATGAGAGATGTACTAATACATGCTTATGATAGCGTGGATATAGATGCCTTGTGGAATGCCATTGAGATATCAATTCCTAAGTTAATTAAGGACTTGGAGTTGGTTCTTAAGTCTTCCTAGGCTTCATAGCTTCAGCTAAGAACCTCTTAATTAATTCCTGCTTGGGAAGTTTAAGTCCGATATCCTGAAAAGAAAGTTTATTCTTTTTATTGATAAATGAACCCGTCTCTGAATTATCGTAATCAGTAATTTGCTTGGTAACTTTTCTATTTTTAGCTTTCATAGATGGTTCGCTCCTTTTTTGAAGATTACACTGCCCCAATAACCTTAGCCAGCTTTGACTGAGGAATGCCTAAGGTAAAAAAGAACGCAATGACGCCAGAACGATGAGCTTCTGGCGTCAAGCGGGTTCTGCGTTCTTTTAACTTAAAGCTAAATCTGCGAGCCTGAACTCAGAGGCGTGAGAGCGTCTTTGATTATTTCAATCGCCCTATTCTCATCCTCGGGCTGAACAAGAATGCGTACATAACCTTGTGTCCCGGCCCGATAAGGAGGTTCTTGAGTGATCGTCAGCCCCTCCTTTTTGAGAAGGGAAATAAGTTCCTCCGCACGCTCATCGAGCATGCTAAACGACACCTGTCGACCAGTCGCAAGTGCCTCGTTAAAGTGCACTACCACCGCGCGATCCATCTGGTGCAGTGCGCCGGCGAAATTGCGCAGAATTCGAGATGTCCATTTTGTATCTTTGCTAATACTCCAGAAGTCATTTCCAAGCTTCACTCTCATTCCCAGAATAACTTCGTACTCATCTCTCTGTTGCGATGCATCCTTCAGCCACTGCTTAATTTGTAGATCTGGCACATTGACGCCCTCTCTGCTTCCAAAATATTCGATCAGGTACTTGGCACGACTTGATCGTGCATCGTCAGGGCAACTTTGTAACGCGTCAGACAGCATCTCTCCAACGGAAGAACCATCTTCCGATACAGAGAGAAAAATCTCTCGGATCGCGTCATCGTCGGCAGTTCCAGTGGCGGTCATGAAATAGTCGCCCACATTCAAATGGGGGTCTCTTTCACAATCCTGTGGCTTATATGCCAAAGCCGTGAAGGAAGGTTCGGGAAGAACTTCGCGCCAGCGGTCAGCGCCCCAGTTCTCAAAAATACCGGTTACCTGATGTCCAGCATTCTGGATGTTGCCTACAAAATCCTTCAGTGAGGTCTGCCAATCATTATCGTCATTCTCTGAAATGATAGCCTTTGTCACGCCGAGTAACACTACTCGACTTTCTGGATCAAGTTTAGACAAATCGAGTTTCGTCGAAGGTTCGGATAGGAAACAGATTGTAAAATCTGAACCATACACAAACTGCAATGCGACAGCGAACTGATAGAACTCAATTCCGTCAGCCACAATCAATGCATTAAACGGTGGTTTCATGATCACTCTCCTCTAACCGAGCTAAACATCATGCTAGTTCTCCCAACATAGGAGACATTCACAAGACTGCTCTGACATTAGCCTTCCTGAATTTCAAGAAGGATTTGATTAAAACGTGGAAACTTTGATTGCCCCTATACGTAAGACACTTAAAGCTTCCACGCTAAATCAAGGAAAAATTATTAAGAAAAAAACGCAAGTGATAAATAATTACCACCCATCTTAACGCGCAAAAACTTAAAAACTAGTAAATCCTAAACTAACCATGCGCGTCACTGCTATTTCCATCATAGGCCTATTCTAATACCCATGATGGAAAAGCAGTTAAAATCTTCTACCCCTAACAAATTTTAAAGAACATCGAAATGTACTCATGTATAGTAACATTATGAGTTACAATAAGATATTGTGACGGAATAAATTTTCTCTAATACGAATAAATATATTGGATTAAGATACTGGTATTAACATTCTGTAATTGTTAATAATTATTAAATAAAAATGGTAAGGGGAACGGATGTTTCGGCTTAACTGGTTGTAAGTAGATCCACTAGGTATGTTAGCGTAAGAAATTGGAAAAACATGATTGAGAGTTATGCCTTCAAAAGACATGTATTTTATTAGGCACTAAATTTTGTGTTGAAATAATAAGGTCTAATGATAGTATTTATTGGTCTTTGAAATGTTCTATGGGTAGAAGTTTCTTTCTTGTGCCTGTTTGTTTAGTGGCAATGTCATAAACAAACAGGTACAGGGATGAATTATACGTATAGGTTTTATCCCTATTTTTCTTTGAGAACTATAGTTAGTTTTTAAAGAAGAATAGGCTGAGCAGGTGTTCTGTTCAGTATGATGTTTTTTTCGGGAGTAATAGGTTATGTTGTCCCTAGATGATCTTTTAGATCAAACAAGACAGATGGAAGACAGCACGGTAAGTAGTATCGTGCAGGATGCTTTGGAAGATCTTTTTCAAACATGCAGACTGGCAAGGAATGCCATGCTCGGTGACAATGTCATCGATCTCATTGTCGGAAATCTGCAAAATGCAATTGGCTTAGGTGGATTGGCAACTACAATGGCTGCCTTAAATGCATTTGCCCACTCAGGAGCGCAGGTTGGTAGCATCAACCCGATTGAGGCAGGAAGATCTTTTCTAATTCGCCTTAAAACAGGTCAGGATGCCGAGCTTTTCCCGTCGAGCAGTGATCCGAATGATGGCAAACCGCAGGACCTCGGTCAGTTTGAATACATTGAACTGGAAGCGTATGCCGGAGTAAAAATTCCGTACCTCACGGATAAATATCAGGTTACGTCCCATGGGCCTATCATGTCTATGGGTCAGATTATCGAGGCAGGATCTTTGTGTTTCCTGACCGGCCCTGAGATTCTACACGGACGCTTTGAATCACCTTCAGAGAATGCCCTTGTTGTTTTGGTCAGAGACAAGGGCTGCATCAGAAAACCTACTTCAGAGAAGAGAACTGAAGTGAGACAACTTCTGAAAATGGCTACGGCGCAGTTGACAGAGGGACGAGTTGTTTCGCGGGTCAAGGACATCTCGGCTTGTAATCCGATTCCAAATTTCCTGAGAAAAGAAAATTGGCCGAAGATCATTGTCATTATTCAGGCATGGCTGGACGCTAATCCTGAATAACTTTGTGCGGAACTGATGCAACTGCTACTCTTGAGGTCAAACGTATAAACGTCCCTGACCTTATTTTATATAAATATTTGGCTCTATTTTTTATTATACAGCTCCAGTAACCGACCCAATAACCTTAGCTAACTTTGACTGAGGAACGCCTAGGGCAAATAGTGCTTTTAGAATTAATTCAAAACTTACATCTGAATTACCAGCCTCCAGTTTTGCAATCCTAGATTGGCTCGAGCTAATCATCTCGGCTAATTTTTCTTGAGTAACAGAATTAAACTCCCTTACTTCTTTTAAAAGTTTAACTAAAGCCCTTTTGGTATCGATGAGCCTTATTTCTTCATCGCTAAGATTAAGAAATTCTTTGGCGTCACTAACTTTCCAGCCTGCTTTTTTGAGTGATTTTTGTTTGTCTTTCATATTAGAAACCAGTTTTTGAGTGTGTAATATGCTAATTGGTAGTTCGTTTATATGTCATATCTGACATGATTTGTAAATTTTAGTTTGAGTGATTTTGGAAAAGCTATTATTATCTAGTTATCGTGATTGCTATATAAAGAAGGCGTTATTTGAAGGTAGTTCAAGATATACCCTTATTGTAGGTCGAAAAAATGTCCAGAGCGGTCTCTAAAAAACCGTTTGCAAAACCTCGGTCCTTTAGGAACCGCTCTGGATGCACGAATCAAGTTGTCGATGTTAATTTGCTTTTAACATCTCTCGTATCGCCTCTGCCACTGTTGGCAGATTAGGCGATACAACCGGCCTGAAATTAAGGTCGCTGCGAGGTCGGAGGTCGGTTTGATCCGATACCCGGAGGACCTTTTCAAAGAACTTTG
>JBILFC010000331.1:0-3109 GCA_044351785.1 Bdellovibrionota bacterium | reverse complement strand
AGTGTCGGCATCCTTTACATTAACAGCCCAAGCATCCTCTTCATAAATGATACCGACACTCTCAATGCCTTTTGTCTTCATATACTCAGCGACTATCTCAGCCTCTTCCTCACTACTGTAACCGAGAGAATATACATACGGACCCGCTTTTGCTACAGGCCTATTCGTATCAAGAAGGGCTAACACATACTTCTTCATACGATTAGCACTCTCAGCGATTGTAATAATAGAACCCGTGCAAGCAGGCCCCAACACATAATCAACTTTATCTAAAGAAGTTAATTTATTAAATCCATTTAAGGCACTCTTGGGAAGGCACTGCTCATCTTCATAAATTAGTTTTACCTTTTCAGAATCCTTATTAATCTCGGATACCGCCAATTCCATCCCTTGCTTAGCTTGCTCACCAAAAAATGCAAAATCACCAGTTAAAGGAAGAAGCACACCGATCTTAATCGGTTCTGCCCAGGACTCTGTGATAAAAGATAGGGCCAACATTACAACTACTAAGAATCTATTTTTCATACACTTCTCTTAACTAGAATGTTTTTCAGCTATCCTTGCATTATCAATATGCCTCGATATTTCCTTTGCATAATATTCCGGGGAGCGAACACCATTTAATTTTAAATTAATTAAATTGGAACGAGAACCCACTTGTATATTACCCACTCCAAAAAATCTTTCAAAAAAATTCTGAGTAACTTGAACACCCATTAAATCCTCAAAAGCGAATTCCTGATTCTTTGACCAAAATGAAAGCAAGCCTTTAAATATTCGCAAATGATGGTCACTAACCTCATAACGGCTATCAAAAAGGGAAATAATTGGTCTAACTAGCACAACGATAACTATCAATAGAAAAACTGGCAATCTAAGAGAGTATTCACTCTCACCAATATCTAGAGGCACTAACAATACAGAATGCTCAAAATATGCAGTCACATACAATCCTATGATTAAAAGGACTAAGGCAAATAATAAATTAGGGATCAAAGATCTCCAACTCCTACCGAATTTTAAAACACTATTAGTCATTTAAATAAGCCTTTATTGCATCATCTACTTTTTCCATTTCAGAAAAAGATAATATATCTATTTTATTCTGAAGACGTTTTTTAGATACCTGTCTAATACCAGGAATCACAGCGTATGAATTCTTTTTATTCATACTAACCTTAAGCCTTAATGGCCATATCTCGGGAGCTTTAGAAGAAAGAGGAATTACAACTACGGTAGGAATCAAAAGATTCTGCTCACTATTAGAAATTACTAAACAAGGCCTGACGTTGCCAAATTCAGGCGGATTACTCGGTTCTAAATTTATCCAATATATGGAGCCACGATTCATTAAATTACTTTTTTACTTCTATAGGATCAGTAGAAAGATCGGCCTTTTCCCAATCTGATTCCAAAGAAGCCTCTTCCAAGTTCTCCGCAAGAAAACTATTATACTCACTAGCCGCCTGAACCATCTTACTCCGATTAACTTCTTTCTGCAGAACCTCTTTAACAAACTTGGATAAAGACTTACCCTTAGGCATTAGTTCATAAATCTGATCTAACAGTGGCTTTTCTAGCTTAATAGTAGTTGCTTTCATACTCATATAGTATAAGAAATCATACCATATTTCAACTAATATTTAAAATAGACATAAAACTTAGTAATTGCTGGTAGTTAAGATAGTACGTAGGCTAATGGTTAACTGACTCAACTCCCTAGGCCAACTACCTAGTTTTCACTTCCCGCCTATACACCCATCAAACATCATAACCTCTTTCTTACTAAGCCCAGAATCAAGAAATACCTTTTGCCACTGACTTGAAACAATTTCCTCTAAATTATTCCATATCTCTTCTGCATCTTTCAGATTAATGCCAAAATAGTTACTTGCAGATAGAGCGTTTCTTTTACTCGCTTCCTTAGCATACGAGCCAATGTTTAATGCCAGTCTAAATGTATTAGAACGCTGACTTCTTGGAACCACGTCATAAAGAGGAGACAACTTCCACCTATTCTTACCTATATGTAAAAATCCATGGTTCCTCATATGATCATCATCGTTATTTACTAGAATATTAAATATCATCCTTGAATATAGCTCTGTTTTATCTTGAGCTGATTGAAAACTAAGATTAGTTATTGCTTGAACAATATGCGGATAACTCCAACTAGCATAATCTCTTTCATGTAGCCCTGTAGCAGTGAGAGCCGAAATAAAATGTAAATTCATTAATTTCTTTTCAACAATTCTATCAAAACGCTTAATCAAAAAAACATCTCGACCTAAAATTTTAACCATTTTTATTTCAGGCATATCTAGGCCACACATCTGAGCCAACCGCATGCAAGCATATTCTATTAAAGGCTCATTCCTTTGATCAAAAGATACTGAGAATTTTGCAATATAGTGCTCTCCATCTATTTTAACATGCGCCTTCGGTCTAGCCCCTCCCAAAGACGATCCGTAACGTAAGAACTCCTTCAGTGACTCTGATTTACTATTAGTAACTATTAAATCAATCGAATTTAAAGAATACTCCAAGTCAAAATCCTTTATCTCATAAGCCTCATACCCATCAGGCCCTAGTATTTTAGGCCCAGATAAATCAGGCCCATACGCTAAAGCCCCAACTCTATTCCCCCCAACAGCCAACACATACTCTAATTCAGTTAACTCTCTATTAAATCGTTTTGTTAAAATATACCTTCCCCAATTATCGGGGGCAGAATCTCTAAAGACATTAAATATAGGAGTATCAATTTCAGTGCTGAATTCCTGATCTTTAAGTGGTAGACCTATAGGATCAATACTAATTACTGATTTCTTTTGTAAATACTTTTTACCATATGCAAAAACACTTCTTGATTCTACCCCCATATCTTCAAAGTAGAGCTTACCAATTGGGATAAACGCTCCGTCTAAATGTAAATAAACAAATGTTTCCATTAGAAGTCTAACTCATTTGGTTTGAAAATTTTACCCTTCGTATTTCTGTTACCCATTCTCATCTGCCTAACTTCTTCCAGAACTTGTGCGGTATCAGCCTCTGGTGAAATAAATTCAGATAATCCTTTTAATAGACCTAGAACTTCTAAGGCTCTCAA
>JBILFC010000330.1:0-3110 GCA_044351785.1 Bdellovibrionota bacterium | reverse complement strand
AAGCAAATCCGAAAATAATCAGTAAGATACCCCAAATAAATAAATCACCGCGAGTTTGTAATTGAGGTACTAATTCGACAAAATTGATTGTACCAGAAGCACCATAAACTAAAGATATACCGTACAGAAGGAAACAAGAACTAAATGCACCTAAAAGAAAATATTTTAAAGCTGACTCAGCAGATGCTTTCTGATGAAGAGCCGCTCCAGCTAAAACGTATACACTAACAGAAAGTAATTCAAAACCAACAAACAAGGAAATAAAATTAGCAGCTGATACTAAAAGTAAAGATCCTAATGTGGTGCTTAGTAGTAAAAAATCTATTTCAACGCCACTCTTTACACCTTGATTTTCTAAAGAACCTCCAAGGCCTAGTAAATAAGTAAACAAAGTACCTAATAAAATTGCAACTGTGTATATAAGAGTATAAGAATTACAAAAAAGTGCGCTCTTGAAAACGGCTTCATTATAAAGAGACATATCTAAACTAAAATATATCGCAGCAATTATAGATGTTATAAAAATTACTGGTTTAGTAGTCTTTGCTAAGCCAAGTACATCTGTAAATAACAACAGAAGTGCACCAAGAGCGATACAAATCATGGGTGATACTGAAACTATCTCTGCAGCTGTCATACTTAACTCTGTTTTAAATTCATACTATCTTCTACCTGTGAAAATCCAGAATCATGAATATGGCTCTGCATTTCTAAAGACCTAGCTTTAAGAATTCTTAAAGACTCATTTGTAGTTCCTTCTAAATCTCTTAATATAAAATTAGGATACAACCCAACTAGGAATACTAAAATTAAAAGAGGAGTAAATACAAATATTTCTCTAAAACTCAAATCAGTTAGCCCATGTATGTCAGGGTTCAACTTACCAAATACAACTCTTCGATATAAAGAAATCATATAAAGAGCACCTAACACTACACCCAAAACTGCTCCCGCAGAACACAAGATCGTAATAGGTAGATTATATACCTCTGAACCATTTAAACTATATAGGCCCTTAAACGAACCTAATAGAATCAAGAATTCACCCACAAATCCATTCGTTAATGGTAAGCCTATTGAACTCAGCATGAATACCATGAACACAAAACTAAATAATGGGACTTTGGAAGCAATACCACCATAAGCAGAAATCTCTCTAGTATGTGTTCTATCATATAAAACGCCAACCAAGAAAAATAAGGCCGCGGTAGAAATTCCATGATTTAGAAGCTGAATTAAAGCGCCTTGAAATGCCTCTGGGTTAAGCATTGAAAAACCTAAAACACAAAAGCCCATGTGACTAACTGATGAATAGGCAACCAATTTCTTAATATCTGTCTGCACCCAAGCAACCAAAGCGCCAAATACAATACCTATAATTCCGAGGACAGTAAGATAGGGTGCAAAATATACAGTCGCGTATGGAAATAATACAATTCCATATCGAACCAATCCAAAAATACCCATCTTTAATAGTACTCCTGCTAAGATAACAGATCCACCTGTAGGAGCCTCTACGTGAGCATCCGGCAACCAAGTGTGAAAAGGGAAAACAGGGACTTTGATTAAAAATGCTAAAGCAAATGCTAAGAATAAATATATCTCCTCTACCTGCGTTAGTCTTACCTGAGCTAGATCATTTAAATAAAAACTTACATCCTTAAACTGGATGGCATACTGATATTCTAAATACGCTATTGCCACCAACATAAGTAAGCTACCTAATGCAGTATAAATGACAAACTTAACAGAAGCGTATATTCTATTCTTACCGCCCCAAATACCTATCAGAAAATACATAGGAACTAACATAAGTTCCCAAAATACATAGAATTGTAAAACGTCTAAAGAAACAAAAGTTCCTAACATTCCAATCTCAAGGAATAAGATATTGATCAGATAACCTCTAAGCCTATTAGTAACACTTGAATAAGAAACTAAAACTAAAAAAGTTAAAAATGATGTTAGAAGTAGTAACCACAAACTAAGACCATCTATGCCGACACTAAAATTAAGACCAATTTCTGGCAACCAAGGTAAATTCTGCCCCATCTGGAATCCCACTTTAGTCCTATCAAAACAGGAAAAAACTACAACTGATAATATTAAAGTAACTACAGAAGAGAAAATTGCTATCCCTGCTGAAACCTTATCACTGAATTTTTTACTAGCTAATAATATAATCCCTAAAAGCGGTGAGAATACTAATAGTAGTAGCAATCCTTCCTGTCCTAACTCTAACTCCATTAAAGTTCCTTAAATAAATACATTACAAAAAATTATAAAATTATCCAAAACAAAAGAATAACGATAAAAACTGAAAACATTATCCCAAGCATCCCTGTAATCCCACCACGATGAATTTTCTTTAAACTCATACCCGCAGTATCAACCATGACACCACTACCGTTAACAAACAAGCTATCAATTGTTAATCTATCAACTAAGATAAATAATAATTTAGATAAAAATGCCAAAGGGGTAACAATTATCAAATTATAAATCTCATCTACAAACCATTTCCCCTGTAAGAAATTATAAACAGGGGCAAATGTTTTAGAGACTAATCCCGGTAAGAACTTGATACTTGAATAAATAAGCACCGCACTTACAGCACTTCCAAGTGCAACATACTTGGATATCTCTTCAAGCTGATGATAGGTATGATTTTCTAGTAATACATGATGTCCACCAATAAAATCACTTCTTGTCCAACTTTTTAAGAAATCCAGTAATGCATCTCCATAAAAATATGAAAACGCTAAAGATGGGACAGACAATACAACTAAAGGAAACACCATATTAAATGGTGATTCATGTGGATGAGCATGACCTCTATATTCACCGAAAAAAGTAAGCATTAAAGATCTAGTCATATAAAACGCTGTAAGGAGAGCAGTCAAAATCCCTACCATCCATAAAACATGTGATAGAGAGGTATCTCCATAAACCATAATAGTAGAAGGTAAACCTGGATTTGAATAAACTGCCCAGAGCACAGAATCCTTTGAAAAGAAACCTGAACCATATGGTAGGCCAGCGATAGCATAAGTCCCTGCGAAATAAGTGAGAAACGTGCCCTTCATATACTTTGATAAGCCACCAAAGTT
>JBILFC010000114.1:0-8799 GCA_044351785.1 Bdellovibrionota bacterium | reverse complement strand
CAGAACTAAACAAAAGGAACAATAAAACTACTACTAGAAAAGCAGCTCCTGCAAGTATCCGCTTGTCGTTCTTTAATAGTAATTTTAAATCTTCTAATTTTTGATTCATAACTTTTACTACTCCAATTTCCCCACCCTACTAAAGGGATAATTATCTCTTATAAGCCTTAGTTACTACATACACCTTTGCCTTGTGAGCATTGGCCAATTCCTGTTCAGCAGTTAGTGGCTTTGCCGCAAGCTCCCATCTTTCCGCCATAATAGCCCTTGTTCCATCAAGTCTAAAGGCTGCCGGATTAATTTTATAACCAGTATCCAATAAGTTTTCTACCTCTATTACGTATCCCCAAAGAGTTGACCCTAGAAACATTTCTTTTATCTTAGCTTGTATAGTTCCATCATTGAGGACAGTTTCACCTGTATAAGTATTGGATCTACTATAACCTTGAATTCCTTTCTTTTTACCGAACTCAGTTACCAATACCATTTCTCTCATTAGACCTGGAACTACTGTTGGAGGTGCGTATCCGATGTTAGGAAATCTATTATCAGGAGTTCCATTACTTTCTTCCCCATACTCTTCTCGTTCATCCTTAATATTAACAAACTCATCTCTTGGATTCTCATCATCAGCTGGAAGAATCCTTAAAGCATAAGATCGTTTATCATCTAAATGTACTAATAAAGCTTCACCTTCATAAGGTATCTCTGGTTGAGCAAAGATTACCAAGAAGTTCCCCTGCCTTTCTAAAGCTAAACTAGTGTGCTTCCTCTTAAAACCACCTGATATCTTAGATGGAAAAGTAACTTGAGTAGGCTCCCCTGGAGTCACATACACAGGCATTTCATTGCCACCATAGTTAACATCTCTCGCGAAAGCCTCACCTAAGACTCCTAGCAATACCAAAGTAGATGCTATTAATTTTATAATATTCATACTCTTGCCCTTACCGCTTTTTATAATATTCATAGTCATTACTTAGCTCCTCCTGGGGCTGCCTTAGATTGCTTCTCCTTCGCCATATTAACAGAAACATCTTCAGACTTAATAGTTCTTTGATCAGCATGTCTTAGATGAATATCTGTTATTACGATTCCGTATTCATTGTGCACATTTCTAGGAATAGTAGTCATTTTTACATAGAATACCATTTCATCTGGATCTAAAGGCTTATCGCCCACTAACTTCTGTCTCACTCCTGGAACACGAACCACCACCGTATCTAGCTCTGGGAATCTTTCTACGTTAATTAGTTGAGGATTCGTAATATACATCTGAGATCTCTTAGTTTCCTGAATTGCTGTAAGTTCTGTTCCTAACATAGACTTTTCAAACTCACTTAAAGCTGGCTCCCACAAATACTTCCTAGCAGTCTTGAATTGTCTACCAGCTATTGCAGGCTGATAGGTTGAAATTAAGTTTACTACTTCGGTAGCAACGTTAATAAACTGACTATCTGGTAGTTGCTTGACTGAATAAAATCCAGGTTGTGGATGTTCTGGGACCTCAATTATGGTATCCGCCAAGAAATACATAACTAAAGCAGAAGCTATAGCCAGCGTCGTAGCTGGGACCTGAATCAAGGCCAGAGCCCGCCAGAAAAAGGCTTGCTCCTTATAGCCCTCCCAAAGTCTAATCGTGTCGCTACCTGCCCTACCAGCAACTCGCTCTAATTGTTGAATATCTTTCTTAATTGTATTTGCTTTCATGTATACCCCTTTAAAACCCTGCCCCCTTGTCGGCTCTAATCCTTCTTTTGCTCCACTGCATCAGTAAATTGTCTCTCAAAAGTATTAAACATTTGAGTTAAACCCATTTTTACGAACTTAGAATTCTTAGGAATTTCTCTTAAAGGTGCCCCACTCCATATAGGCTGAATCTTAGAAGGAGCTGGAATACCCGGAGGAGGAAATCCGAAGAATGTAGAAACTGCATTCCTAACCCCTCGTTCTTGATCAGGAAAACTCTTACGCATGGAAGCTAAAGTTACTGCGGTCATTATCCCACCTATCAACATAAATGGCATCGCCCTTGCCACACTATCAGCGAATAAACTGATCATCATAAATACAGCTAGTGCACAGCCCCACTCCATTGCATTGGCCCCCATAAAAGACCAACTCTCATCCAATCCTTGTAATACCTCACCGTCATCAAATCTCATAAGACCCCTTAATTACTTAATTTCACTTTCCGTTCTATTACTAATAGTTTCATCGAGCCTTTTAGTCAGTTCGTCATCTTCATTCAATTGCTTCCTAGTGACATCATCTGAGACATCCTCAACACCTAAATCTGCTTCTTTTTCTACTTCTACTTTGACTTCTTCTTTAACTTCAGTAGATTTATCCTCGATGGCTGCAGGAAGATTTTCGCCTACCTCAGCATCCATATCTTTAGGTGGCATTACATCTACGATTGGCACTTCTTTCTTAACTTCTTCTTTCTCTGCTATTGCTTCTTTACCTGCCTCAATTTGTGGCAATAATTCCTGCGTAAAAAGTGCCTTTTCATCTATTGAATTCTTCTTTTTTAGAGGATCTTGAGATTCTTTTAATACTGGAAGTTCATCTGGGACTGCCAAATCTGCTGGTAACTCATTAGTAGCGCCATTTTTAACAATCCTAAGAGGTTCCTTCTTATCACCTGCCCTAGAAAACATTCTAGCTCTTTCATCTTGTTTACCCTCCATCTTAGCCCGTTCACCATAGTCACTTCGACTTTTAGCTCCATCCGCAACAACAGGTAAGTTATCTCTTTCTCTCTTAATTAACCTAGGAGGCACTCTAAAAACCGCACCCTCTCTTGTCACTCTAGGACGTGGATCTATAACTCTATTAAGTTGTTCTGTTAGTGATATAACTCTTAAACGCCAATCTTCAGAATCGAGTAGAAGGTCAGGACGCGCATATTTTCTAGCCTCCTCAAACTCTTCTAGTGCTTCCACAAGTAAAGTTCTTGCCCTACTCATATGAGCCTTAGCTACCGTAGCTCTTTCTTTTCCAGCGTACTGGCCTTCAGCATTAACAACCGCAACGTCAATAACGCTAGCAAACACACAAAGACCGAACACCCAGCTTAAACTTTTATTTTTCATACCTACTCACTCAACATCAATTAATATAAAGCCCTAAACAATCCTTAAAGGACCTAGTCGTTATAAAAAGCTAAATGCTTCAAATTACATTTACAGCTTGTCTTTGATTGTTATTTCAAATAACTTAATAAGTGTGCTTCGGAAGTTGTGAAAACTATCTTCGGGATACAAAATATTGAGATTCTGTCATAATACTTGAGAACTCCATTTATGGATTAGGGAAGGAAATTTGATTTCCCTAATTTATTAAGGGTTTTAGGGACTTGTTCTTTCCCATAGGGGGCTTGCTTAATTGGGTAGAATCATTATACTAGTACTTTAATGATGATCTGGTGGTTTTTAGATCTAAAAAATAATGAGAATAGGGTTATAGAGTGGGTTACGAATTAGGAAAAAGGCTACTAGATCTGAGAAAACAGACTGATGAAAGTCTGTCCGGTAGGTGGCGAACTAAAAAGTTCGTGATACTTTCTATTATCTTCCTAGTCATTGCTAGATACTCATTTCTTCCTACCATAGTACACCTAGACGTATCATCCGAAAATGAAACGCTAAATAAAAGCGAGAATGATCCTTGGGTGGAAGAGATAAGAATTATAGTTGTAGAAAGGGTGCGCTTCCTAGATGAGTCCCTATTCGTCCTTGTCCCTGGATCCAGCAGCCTGTATGGCACAATAGCCTCTGAGCTTGATAATAGCTTTAACCTACTTACACAAAAGCAACAAACTAGTGACATCGTTGAGATGCCTTTTACATTCACAGATATCCTTACTTGGTTTAACAGACTAATAGTTAGTTGTATTCTAAGAATAGTTTTTGTAGTCCTAATAGCATGGCCTTATTGGATTCTTGGAACACTAATAGGTCACTGGGTAATCAAAAAACAAAATAGGAAAAAACCTAGCGATACCATTCTTGGCGTCTGTGACCGTGGTAAAAGTCCATTCTATTCGGGAATTTATGGTCCTTATCGACCAAATAATAAAATCAGTGGGACTGAACTTTCCTGCCCAGGCTTAGCTTGTCCTCCTATGGTTGAAAGAAATGAAGCAGACAGTCATTCCTTGGCTAAAGTGCTTACGAATTTTGAAGCAATGAACGAAACTAACCTAGAGCTTATTAGAGTAGTACTAGCTCACAAAGACTATCCACATTTCGTAGAAGAAGAAAATCCACTTCAAGCAGACGAGATAGAAAATCCATTTGACCTGTCCCAAAAAGTCTCAAAAACGGGATTCGTTACAACTGAAAAGGGTTTACTACTTGATGGGGTGATTAAAGCACTTCCGGAAGTACTTCATGCACATAAGATCGTTGTGAATTATGTGGCCTCATTAAATAAAGGCCAACTTACTGCTGAAGATTTAGATAAAAACTTTCCAGTTCACGTAGAAGCCATAAAAAAACTTGTCTCATCAGTGAGCGAACTTACTAAAATATTAGTTACGACCCTGACTCCTGCTAGGCTATTTGCCCTTGCAGAACTTAGTCCCCAGCTCATTGCAAGTGCTTATCTATCAATAGAAGCTGGGAAATGCTTAGTTTATAAAAAACATGGTGAAGTTTTTTCCAGAATCTCTATGTATCCTAATTTACAAGCAAGAGCGGTTATTCACTCACTTGTACCTTACCATAAGGAGTACGATGGGGATCAAAAGCTTATTGTTAGACAGGCTATAATATCAAGTAGAAGGCATGGAGACTTTTCTAGAGCATTCCTTCCTATAAAAATGCCAATTGAAAGTAGAGCTTTAAGAGATTTCCTTGAGATTCTTTATACTGAGCCATCTAAACAAGGTGAGACTGCTGAACTAGTTGAACTTGATGCTCATATAGAAGAAGTACATGTAAACTTCAGAGGTCGCTATACAGATGAAATTAGGCAAGCTAATCAGAATGAGTCTAATCAACACAAGCTAAAAATTGGTTTGACTTATAAATCAGTAGTTCTTCTCCCTTTGGATAAATTAATTGAGACTGCTCTAAATGGCTTCCATAGAACCAGACTCATGAGAATCTCTACTCTATTAAATAATACAAGGAAATTTCAGACTCGGATGAGTACTGCAGCTAGACTACCTGGATTTAAAAGGCAGGCGATGGAAGCATTCTCCAGTGGAGAAGAAGATGATCTAATTATAAAGAAAATACTAAAGCTTCCTCGCGGGAAAGAACTTAACGAGCAGTGGAGAATTGTTAGAAGAATGCTAACTAGATATAACTGGCTATCAACTAGAATTGGAGATGACTCAGTTCCGATTGTAGGTGTCGTTCATGCTATCTTAAAGCAACTAAAAAAAGACAAAGAAGAAAAATATCTTTTTATGGATGTATTGGTTCCGCTAAGACAGAGAAGATACGTTGAAATTTTAGGTAAAAGCTGGGAGAAAAACTTTTATAAGAACTCTCCTTATGCTGAGGATTTAGAAATTTTTGTAAAAACTGAGGACTATGAAAACGTTCTTAGAACTTTTAATGCAGTTCCAGCTCCCCAAGATTTAGAAATCGAGGAAAGAGCAGTTGCAATAGGTCAATCATAAAGGGTAAGTGTACGAATGGCACGTGATTATGTAATTGAGAATTTCAGATTACAACTGGAGACAAGAAGACACAATGCAACTGTTCTGGTTAAGGCATTTAGTATTGCTTTGTTTATTTTTTCTCTTTCTTCTTTCTCAAATAAGCTGAATCCTTACTCATTCTTTTTTATCAGTGCTGTCATTCCATTTATTGGACTTGCTGGTCTAGTTTATATTAGAGGGCATCACATCTGGCTAGAGACAGAAAGAGAGGCAGAGTCTAAAAGACGAGGTGGAAAAGCTGTTCTAGGTATGCCACCGAATAGAAAGGCATTCGATGACGCACTAAAAGAGACTCGAGATAAGGGTAAACCAATGATCGATAAATATCTAGTTGGCTTTGAGCTAGATAACGGAGCCCCAATCTGGGTTTCTGATGATGAGCTATGCAGCCATGGATGCGTTTTTGCTAAAACAGGCGTAGGGAAAACACTTTGGCTTGAAGGGCTTATGTTCCAGCAACTGGCTAGAGGTAGAGCTAGTGGTTTTACATTCATCGATGCAAAAAGAGACCCAGGAACGTTAGCTGACATTATTATGATGGCTCTTATTACTGGCAGAATGGAGGACATCATCGTAGTTGATCCTTTTGATCCGGTATGTGCTTATAATTTTGTGTTTACCACTCAGAGAGCAGATGTAAAAGCTAGAAAAGTTCTTCGTTGCGGTCTTCCTCCTACCTCTGATCAGAGTTCTACCAAGCATTACGACAGACTTGCCGCTGATGCCGTTTACAGAGTAGTGAGAGCCATGGAAAGTCTTGGCCTAGCATGGTCAGTTAGAGATATTGCGGTTGCCTTATCCGCATTTAATTATGCATATCCTCGAATGAGAGACCTTCTTCATGAACAAGGATCTAAGCAAGCGATGATCGAGCTAGGACACCTAGCAAGCTCTTACAGAAACTTAAAAGGCGCGCTTGATTCACAAAGACTAACAGACAATTTAAGGGGTATCGCCTCAGAACTTCATTCGATTGCAAACTCTGAAGCGGGTGAAATGTTCTGTGTACCACGGGCAGATTTATCCCTTACCGATGCGATTCTGAGAGGTAAGATAGTTTACTACATGTTACCTAGACTAGAAGAAGCAGAAAGTGCCGCAAGAATGGTAAAAGTATTCAGAGAGGACTTAGAAGTATCAATCGGTGAAGTAACTTCTAGTAGATCTCATCACCTAGAAGATCCACATTTGGTAATTATCGATGAAGGTGCTTCTACTTTCGGTCCTACCTGGGCTAACTTATTCGAGTTAGCAAGAAAGGGGCGATTCGCACTATTATTTGGAGCGCAATCTGTTGGTGGTCTAATGGATCAGTCCATGGGTCTAAGTGAACAATTCTATGAGCGTGTTATTGCTAACGTAAACTTAAAAGTTATCATGCGAATTGGAGACAATAAAACTGCTGATGATATGTGTGAGTGGATTGGTAAAATTAATACTACAAAGAAAACTCTCGCTACTGGTATGTCCTCAAGTTTAAATTCAAGAGAATTAACAAAACACTTAGAACTTAATAAACGTTCTGCCGATGGATTTAGAGATGGTGTTACTTTTGCTGATGATGAGACAGATTTAGTTAGCGCTGAAGAGTTAAAGCATGAAATGTCGGCAGAAAAAGGTCTGGCATGGTTTGATAAGGGGGATGGGCGGTTAAGGAAGGGTAGAGCGATCTGGTTTGATGCGGATCTACCGTCGACCTGGGAAGGTAGAGAATATTTAACTAGATATGAAGCTGTAGAAGCGGATGAAATAGGTCTTGCTGAGTGGGTGGATGAACACATCCTTTCTATCGAACAAGGTGAGGCTAGAAGAAAAGGAAATGGCGATTATAGTGAGTCATCCCCTGGCGGTTATAGTTCCCAAGGTGGTGGTCAATCAAGCAATGCAACTGTTGCGCAGCGGATAGACAATCAAAATAAAAAGGAGCATGAAAAGCTAGATACACCAGAGCCTGATGAGGGAGGCTTTAGATTAAATTTACTTAAATCTATAAAGGGCTTTAATCGTTCTAGAACGACCGTGACTGAAGCGCCTAAGAAAATAGATGAGAAAAAAGATGAAATTAAAGACAACATTTCTCCTGAGACGAATCATAATACTGATAATTCCTCTGCTGCTGCACCTGAAGTTAAAAAAGAAGGTGCTATGAGATTTGGGAATAAGAATATTAGAGGAACTGTAATTGCGGCTTCAAAAGAGCAGTTTATCAGTAAAACAGAAGAGAAATCGCCAGACCCTAAGGGTCCAGCGGTTGACAAAAATAGAAATAAGAAGAAATAAGAGCAATTAAAAATTGGCATAAAATAGGTTTAACAAAAAGGAAAGGACAACTAATATGAGCGGCATGCATTTCACAATATCTAAATCTTTCGGTAGGCTTCAACTAATCCCAGAGCCAATCGGATTACGCCTCTGTTATATTCCAAGCATAAAAGGCGAAATGCAGCCTGACTCATTAGGTGCTTGTGATATTTCTATCCCTATTCAAGCGGTAGGTGGAATGTGGGCGACTGCAAGAGCTTTTCTTTACGGCGTAGAATCTCTTGATGAGAACGTTATTATCAGAGATGAAAATGGCGACGTGTTAATAAAACTTTATAGAGATAAGCCTAAGGGTGCACAAGGTGCATTAACTGGTGAAGAAGTTTGCTGGTTAAGAATTGTTTCTGGTAGAAGTGAAGAGGAAAGAAGAAGAATTAAACTCGGGCCTAGGGACTTACTCTGCATGGAGTTAGCTTGCAATGCTGTTCTTACAATGTCTTGTTCTCCTCTATATAGCGAACTTATAATGAACGCGGCTAATGGCGAAAGACGTTCAGTTGTTCTTGATGAAAGTGAAGCTTCAAGATTTGATGCTTAACTGATTCAATCTAGGGGTGCTAGTCGCCCCTAGATATCTCCTCTCTATGATTTCAATTTTCAAGGCACTACTAATTGGGTCTAGACCCAAGACACTTACAGCTTCTATTGCTCCTGTAATATTGGGGTTTAGCTTGTCTTATATTTCCCTTAAAACACTACCCGATTTTTCTGTAGCTATTCCCCTCTTAGTTACTGCTATTCTAATTCAGATTCTAACCAATTACGTTAATGATCTTTTTGACTTTAGGAAAGGTAAA
>JBILFC010000246.1:0-4604 GCA_044351785.1 Bdellovibrionota bacterium | reverse complement strand
AAAGCCTTATCATCGCCGACCAGAGCCCTCGGCGTGAGCTCAGCCGAACGGTCTGCGCTCCCAGAATCTATTGAGAATCTACTATTCTTAAGAAATCCTCAGGGCAATCAGCAAAATAATCTGGATTTTCTAGCTGTAAGAATTCTTTATCTTGATAACCCCAGCTTACTGCAATAGTCTTAACGGATGCTGACTTACCATACCGAATGTCGCTCCTAGAATCACCTATCATATAGGTTTTCGAAGAATCAATACTTGCTTCCTTACAAGCTAATAATATTCTTTCTGATTTATTAAGCGATGAAAAACCGTCGTATATAGGTATGCTGAGTGAAATTTGATTATCCAACAGTGCATTAAGAACAGCTTCTCTTGAATTAGATGTAACAATGGCAATTTTATTATTCAGCGATAGCAACTCTAATACTCTTTTAATATCTGGGAAAAGCTTTTCTGGCTTAAGTAACTTAGATCTTTCGTGGATAAATTCGCCATAGTCTTTAATTTTACTTGGAGCAACTCCTACTCTCTCTGCCATTGATAGATAAGAGAGATTTTCAATACGCTGTATATCTTCGATTGTGGGTATGCGACCAAGCTCTAGTTCTTTATGCGCCGATACAATGAGGCCCAATTGCTGATCTATGGAATCACACAACACACCATCAAAATCAAAGCAAAGAAGTTTCATTTATCGCTGATTGAAGTTCTATAAACATGGATAAACAAATCTAAAGAAAAAGTATGGGTGATGCGTGGCTCGAACACGCGACCCGCTGATTAAGAGTCAGCTGCTCTACCAACTGAGCTAATCACCCACAGATAAATTCAGAGAAGTTCAGTAGGGAACTGATTTGAATTCTGGGGGGTTTTAACAAAAAGAGGGGGGAAAGGCAAATAGGGATTTTTACCTACAGGAAGGCGGTAAGTCGGGAAGGTAGGAGAAAGAGAAAGGGTAAAATTAAGTTACTTTTTCCACTTCCTCTTTTCTTACCGTCTTTCCGCCTTCCTGTTTGTAATTGTGAACCCATTCTTTATTCCCTCCCGCCTTCCTGTAGGTCCCCTTTAAAACTAATAAACATATACCCCTCTTCCACTCTTCTTCCCCAACCACCCAGCCTCTACATACTTCCTAAGTAACGGACATGGTCTATACTTATCTTCCCCCAGCTCTCGATGGAAACATTCACATATAAATAAGCATGTATCAAGGCCGACAAAGTCAGCCAGCTTTAAAGGTCCCATGGGTTGATTCGTTCCAAGTCTCATTGCTTCATCGATGTCTTCAGGGGTCGCAATGCCTTCCATAAGTACATAAAATGCTTCATTAAGCATCGGCACTAGGATTCTATTTACAATAAATCCTGGATAGTCTTTAAGGGCTGTAATTGGTGTTTTACCCAGGGCCTTTGTAAGCTCTACTATTTTATTATAAGTCGCGTCACTAGTCTGTAAAGCTCTTATAATCTCCACTAAAGACATTAGTGGAACTGGATTCATAAAATGCATTCCGATCACTCTTTCAGGGTTTTTTACAACGCCTGCTATCTGAGTAACTGAAAGCGAAGATGTATTCGTAGCAAGGATTGTATCTTCTCTAGAAATACTTGAAAGATTAGAAAATAAGGATTTCTTTATGTCCATATTCTCTATAATAGCTTCTACTACTAGATCTTGAGAGATTTTAGTCGGCAGCTGATCTGCATAAGATAATTTAGCTAAGGTGGCATTCTTATTTTCTTCTGTGACCTTCCCCTTTTCAACTAACTTAGATAAAGAGGATGTAATTCCTGCCTTAGCTTTATCAAGCTGTGCTTTATCCTTATCATATATCATGGCCTCAAGTCCTGCCGTACTTAGTACTTGTGCTATGCCACTACCCATCTGACCTGCACCAATAATTAAAGCAGTTTTTAGTACCATATCATCCTTCTAATTTATCTTCAGGGTCTTTTATAAATAATGGAGCCTTAGTAAATAGATATACTACCAGGCCACCAATACCACTAACTAGAGAAACTGAAATAACCCAGATAGCTGCAAAACTTACCGAGGCTTCTTTAACTACTCCCATAGGTTCTAATATATAGATACTAACTATATCCCTAACCCCAAGGCCACCTATTGAAATGGGTAATGCGCTAGCGATATTTATAAATGGTATTGTTGTACATGCTAGAGTCCATGTCATTGGAGCGCCTAGCTCTTTAAAAATCGCATAAGCCATACCAATCTGTACAAAATGAAAAACAACAGAAATAAGAGTAGCTTGCACTAAAGTACTAATAGAGCGTGGGAAGGCTTCTAATACGCGTTTAATGGGTTTAAGAAATTTAATCTGCTCTGGTATAGCGTTCGCTAAGGCTGTAGGGAGAAATATCCAGAAGATAGCTACTCCTAGTATAATTGCTGTTAGCAAATAAATTAGATAGGGAGGAAAGGACTCTGGTGGATTTAAAGCAGAAGCAACTGTGCCTATTGCTAATAAAACTAATAATCCATGTGCTCTATCTGCAATAACAGAAGAGACTACCTTACTTCTCTCTCCTTCTCTTATGGGTACTAGTAAGGCTCTGGTTAAGTCTCCACCCACTGTGCCAAATCCAAAGGTATTTACAAACATTCCAATGAAATATGGTTTCAGAAGCTGAACCCACTTAATCTGAACTCCAGAGTCTAATAAGAATAGTCTCCACTTAGTAATACTTAAAAGCTGCCCAAGTAGGTACATGAAAGAAACTAAGATAAATATTAGAACGTCAAAAGAAAGTAATCGATCCTTAACACCGATTAAACTTAACTTTGAATATATAAGTGTCAGCAATGCCACAGTCACTAGGGTCTTAACTAGCTTTCCTAGAGATACCTTATTCTTTTTACCGGACTTGGACATCGAACTCGTTCAGATCTTTAATAATTAATTAAGTCGTGAGGATACCCTGAGGTGAGGAAAATGGCTATCCCTAAGTTTGATAAGTAGCTATTATCTATGGATAATTTAATTTTTCATGGCTTAAACTGAAGCACCTCTAAGAAAAACCTGACTTGTTAACAGGACTTTTTAATAAAATGGAATGCTTTGTGGGGATTTATGGCTGAAAGAGTTTTAACTAAGAATGCATATAGCATTATGTTTGCGATACTGGGGATTTGGAGCTCGATTCCATATTTAATTCCCTCAGAGTTTTCATTACTTGTTTTTAATAAAGTAAATTTTATCTATGGTACGGTTTATGTACTGATATGTCTCGTTGCAGCGATTGGTACTTTTTTAGAAAAGCGATACGCTTACTATAACGGGATAGTTGCTATCTTAATTACATTGGCTTATCTCGGGCATGCTCAGTACAAAGCTGAGAGTGCTAACATTCTACAGTTCGCGACTTTGTTAACGATGTGCATTATTCTAATCGTCTATTCAATTGTTTTTAAGCCAGTGCCTAAGAAAGTTGTTAAGCGGCCTAGATTAAGTACTCTTGAATTAAATCTAGGAACTAATTATTAAAAACTCATGTTCCTTTTTAAGCTAGTAATTTCAATCCTAGGAGCAAAAATCGCCAAAGCAATGGGCGAGCATCCTGGTAGTGGATTCTTACTTGGCTTGTTATTTGGCCATTTTTTAGACTTAATTGCACACAAAAAGTTTATTGAATGGAAATACAAAAATATCTATTTAAAGAAAGCTAAGGTTCAAACTGAGAAAGTATTTCATGAAACTTTCTTTACTTTAGCGGGGAAAATCTGTTTAGCGGATGGAGTAATTTCTGAGGGAGAAATAAAGAAGTTCGAAGAGATTACAATTGATAGACTTAAAATTAAGAAAGGGCAGGTTAAGGGTTTAAAGAAAATTTTTCTGGGCGCTGGTAACTCTAGAATTCCCATTCAAAGCTTAGGCATTAAACTTGTAGAACTTCTTGGCGGGATCAGAATTCTATCAGGAATCTTCTTTTAACGCTTAAGGAACTTGCTATAGTTGATGGTGGTATAAATTCTGCTGAATTTAATATTCTCTATACTTTAGGTAGCGTCTTAGGTTTTCCTCCTAATGAGTTACAATCTATCTTAGGCAATGTCTCAGGATCGGGGTCTACTACAGGCGATAATAAATCAAATACAGAACAGCAGAAGGTGGTACCTGATACGCCCTTGATCAAGAATTTAAAAGTTTTGGGCTGTAAGTCTGGTGACTCAGATGAGCAGATTAGAAGAAAATATAGGGAACTTGTATCTAAGTTTCATCCTGATAAGGTGATATCTAAGGATCTTCCACAAGACTTTATTGATTTCGCCCAGAAGCGGTTCACAGAGATTCAATCAGCTTATGAATATATTAGAAAGGACAGGAATTTCTAGTAGACACTTATTAATACGCTTGATAATATCCTAAAATGTCAGAACAAAGTTCCGAAAATAAACCACTGCCTGAAAGTGAGCCCTATCTTGGTTTTTCCTGGGCCTTGGCAATGTTTGTTCTTTATATTTTAAAAGAACTATTCCCTGCAGAAACGTATTCTTGGCTCTGGTGGTTTCAGATGTATATATTAGCCATCATCCTAGGCATCACCATTTTTACACTAGTTAAGCGCTACCGACATTTTAAGAGT
>JBILFC010000254.1:0-4493 GCA_044351785.1 Bdellovibrionota bacterium | reverse complement strand
GGATAGGTAGTTTCTTAGCAAAGGCCGCCTGTGGTGAGCTTGTCGAACCATTCCCTATCTCGCCCCAAAAAGACAATAAATCCAAATTTATACGATAACTAATTAAATGGATTAATTAATTTGTATGTACATTTGTATTGACGAAAAGAGGGGGAATGGATTATAATAGTTTAAAGTATCTGGGTTTTGATTGGGATCAGGGGAACTCTCAAAAGGCTCAGAAACATGGTTTATCTTTAGAACAGATTGAAAATTTCTTTCAGTCTAAATTATTTATTTTGCCGGAAACCAGGTCATTAAGATTGGAGAAAAGGCTTATCGCAGTGGGAGATTTAAACGGCAGACCAACCTACGCAATATTTACGATTAGAAGATCTTTAATTCGAGTTATTTCTGCTAGACATATGCATATAAAGGAGAAAAAATACTATGACGCTCTTAAAACAAAAAAAGACAGTTAGACTTCCAGATGAGATAGATGATATCTCTGAATTACTTCAAATGGACGGGTGGCAAAAGACCCGCTTTGAACTAATTAAACCAAAGAACAAAAGCATCACCCTTCGCATGAGTGAAGATCTACTAAAGGAAGTAAAAACAAAAGCAAAAAAGCTAGGCCTAGATTATCAAAAGTTCATCCGCCTAGCGCTTGAAAGCGCAGTGAAGAAATAAAAAAAGTCAAAGGAAGAGAATTAAAATGGCCAGGGTCGTGCTAAAAGCAACGACCCCAGCGCGATTGGTTTGAGGAATATGGACATCATGGCCTTGACTGTTAGGCGCGTAGTCAGGCCAAGGTACTTTTTAACAACGTGCGCCTCGATCCAACAACAACATAGAGCCACCTCCAGTGTGGAAGTAACATCAGCAACAAACCTATGCCGATAGAAACGATCCATCAGCATGTCCATGACTTTGACACAATTATTCGTTCAATAGATCGCCCGTGGCCGAATGCAGGACTTTTTAAGGTCAGTGCTATTCCAATGCCACCTGTCTTGTAACGAGATAATCTGCAAAGTCATCTGCTATTCTTGGAATTTTTAGATACCCAGATTCCTAACTGGGTCCCTAAGCTTCGGGGGGCTAGCTGCCCTGGTTATTCAGCATAATAGCGCCTTCTATTTTGTTGAAAAGTAACATCGATATTGGCTTGCCTTCTCAGCGCAAACCGGACACCAAAATAATTTTTAAAATTACTTTAGGATCCGGTTCACATTCTGAAAATCTAATCAATTGATGTCATTTACAAAATTCGTCCAATAAAACAATCTCAACCTCATTCAAAACCCTATTTCTCTTCCTTCGACAACTTACTGAAGCCCCACCCCAACAAGTTCCCGAAGAATACTCTTCTACCCAGATTTGAATGTAGTTAATGATCTACTCCTGACTCAAAATATAGTCAAGACAGCAAAGATAAAAAACAACTATAGGTTTTATGCGCGGCGGTATTAATATAATTAATACATTACCCAACCGGAGGCCTCGGCGTGAGCTCTGCCGAACGGTTGGCGCTCCCAGGATGGCTTAACCTTTCTTCCCGCGAGTTAAACTAACTCTTTCAGGTAATACATCAATATATTTTCTAATCGCTTTTGCGCGGACATTTATACCACTAAGTTCTAAACCCAACTCATCTCTAGACTTAATCGTATCATCCATCAGAAGCTGATGCTTAGCTCGCAACTCTTCAACGCAATCAGAAAATCCAGGTAAGTTCTTTACATTCGGATCAGCTAAAGCATCTTTATTAACTTTCTGCCAATCTTCTAATAAAATTAAATACGTATCGACGTACTCTAGGAAAGTTTCTTCCGGAGCATCTTTAAATAAAAGAGCTACATCCACCTTCTCCAAGACTACCTTTAATTCATCTACTAAACCCACTTTTCAAACTCTCCCCATTCACTAGCCACTGGCTCAAATCGCTTCACTACATACTCAGGAGACTTATTAATTAAGTTCGCAAAAGACTCAACAAAAGTTTTATTCCCTAGATCTTTCTTAGTTAGCCTAATCTGATAACTTCTAGCCATACGATAGAAATCACTCTCTCTATCAACCATACGAACATTAGCCTTGCCAGTTTCTGGATTGATAAATTCAGAAAAAGGAATCATCTTTAAACTAGCACCGACACGTGCGACCATGCACTTAGTACCACCGGAAAGTAGCAATTTAACCGCACCATAACCAAGCATTCTAGTATATTCCTGATCAAATGGATTAGGTGGTCTACATCTAAGCTCATATCCTACGTTCTTAGGAATTGCTAATAACTCCTTAAGACCAAACTCTGCTAGAGTACGACGAATATCTTTTTTTAAAAACTCACCAAAATCAAACTCAGCAAAACGAATATTGCCAAAAAAATCTTTTTCCGCACTTACTATCTCTGGTAAAGTTTCAGGATCGACACAACCCGCTAAACCCTCAGCAAGTACTGCAACACCGTATGGCTTCCCTTGTAAGTACCTCTTTATAATCGATCCAACTAAAATATCTGAAATTGTTTTAAGAGCGACTTTCTTTCCAAAAAATTCTTCAGGGATCACACTTAAAGTAGCTCCAGCTGACACCCCTACTCCAAGAGCTAAATGACCAGCCTTCCTCCCCATGGCTACAACCAAATACCATCTACTAGTAGTCTTACCATCGACCATCAAAGTTTTTACAATCTCTGTACCCTCTTCTCTTGCAGTCTGAAAACCAAAGGTACTAAACTCTGCGGGAAGCGGTAAATCATTATCAATCGTCTTAGGAACATGTGCAATCTTAAGCTCATCGCCCAGCGCTTCAGCAATCGCATTCGCACACGCTGCCGTACCATCACCACCAATAGCAACTAAAAATCCAATATCTTTCTCTTTAAGAAGAGTTGCAATATTCTGCATCATATCGGGATAAGCTCTAGGGTTACTTCTAGAGGTCATAAGAAGAGATCCGCCCTCTCTGTGAAGCCAGGCTACATCACTTATCGTAAGCTCTTGCAGACATGTTCTATCCCCACTAGCGATTCTCTTAAAACCATGCATTATCCCATAAACTCTATGGCCTGCATTTATTGCTTCTATGGTTACAGCGCTTATTACTCCATTAATCCCTGGAGCTGGCCCACCTCCTACTACTATTGCAAAAGCTTTCTTCATCATTCTTTATAATTTATTTTCTATTATTGGCACCAGTATATTATCACGGATTCTGGTCCAGTATAAATATATTGCCATACTTAAGGCAGCTAGAAACCACAATATAGGATAATACACTACTGATACACCAACTCCTGCTCCTAATGCACCCAGCCAACCAGAGAGTATCGCACTTGCTAGTGCATCTATAAGTCTTATTTCCTGAGAAAGCGGCTGCATCAGACTACCTACCTTATCCACAGAGCCTCTTAAGTGCTCTGAATAAAGTAGACCTGAAATCTTTTTATACTCGGACCTAACCTGCCTCAATTGCTTGATAGAAAAGTAAATAAAACCACCAATGATATAAATGCCCCATAGTCCTAAATCACCTAGAACCTGAAAATACATAGAATGTGCCGCTCTACCCGCTAAACTCCTCTTTGCAGTTCCTGCATCTGCATCCTCATAATCCCTAACAGTCCAAGGAGTATTTTCTAGTCCTGCGCCAATAAAAGTATATCTAGGGTTTAACCACATACGAGTAATATAAGTCCAAGTCTCCACCCGTTCATTCATAGTACCACCCCCAGCGCTTGCTTCTGTTTTAATCGAATATACCTCCTCCCAGTATTTTTGCGGGACAAAAGGAATCGCTAAAATCGCCAATACAGACGCACTTAAAACCCACCTAATTTTCTTTCTACTAAGAAAAAATTGAAACAAAATAACTAAAAGTAAACCAATAAACCCACCTCGAGAATTCGTTGCTGCAGCACCAAGAGTAATCATTAATCCCACAACGATACAAATAATCTTCCCAAAAAAATTCCTAGTAAATGGAAAGTACGCAAATGGAATAGGTAATAAAGATACTAAGGCAAAACAATTATCATTCTCATCGCCTAAATACCCTCCTGGCCCAAAGCCTACGTGAGTAAAAGACCATATACCTAAAGTAAAGCCCATAAATAACATAAATTTTATTAATTTACGTAACTGAACACCATTGCTAAAACAAAATACAATTGGGAAAACAATTCCAAAAATCTGCGCAGCTAGAGTGGTCCACATATTCATTTGCCATGCATCATTCTTAACAAGGTCTTCAATAATTCTATATCCCAAGACCCCTCTAATGCTCTCAAATATTAACAAGGTGACCATTAACCTCATCTGCTTAAGCCATGGTCTAGATAAACGCGAGATAACTAAAATAATAGTTAAGATAGAAAGCATCCCTGGTAATCTGATAGACCCAAAAAAGCCCATACCAGTAAAATCTTGAAACCTCATCAAGGTGAAAATAAGATTTAAAATTGTAAGAAATACCAGCGTAGAATCGGATTTTATTCCGGAATAAAC
>JBILFC010000370.1:0-8125 GCA_044351785.1 Bdellovibrionota bacterium | reverse complement strand
GCTTTTCGCGGACCAACTTTCTTCTTGATTCTGAGATACTTCAGGTTGATCACTTGTATCAGGCTGTGGTTGAATTTGTGGAGCTATGATTGGGGCGGAGTTGTTGGATAACGTATTCTGACCGTATGAGTTTAGCGATTCATTTCTAAGTTTTGGAGTTACAGATTTATCTGCAAAAAATTCCGTAGAGGTTTTTCTGCCTTCAAAGAAATTTGCTTGTGGAGTTTTAGGGGATTTTTTAGTTTCTTCCATTCCGTAAGTTGTCCCAGGCATATTAGGGATATTTGGATAGGGGTAACTCTGGGCATTCGCAATTGAACACCACCCTAACAGTATGGCAATTAGACTTATTGATTTTTTAAACATAATTTCAATTCCTCAAGCTTATAGTCTGGCCATTTAAGACTTTGCTTCAAATATTTTATGCTCAAATTTGTGGTTTTAGATACTTAGGGGCGGAATTGATTTTTGACTCGTGATTATGCCTAGCGAATACTTGCTATATAGAGCAAGTTGGGGTAATAGCGATCAAGAAAATCTAATTTTGTTTAATTTTGATGCGTTAAGTGAGTAATTTAAGTTACATCTGGTCATTGCTTGGTCATTTAGGGCTATTTGTGGGTGCTAGCTTTTATTCTAGCTTATCACTCACTGGTGTAGAACCTGTTGAAATTAATAAAGTTTTTGGTAATGGTGGGCAGAACTTCATAGAAGTTTCAATCGGTTCTCCGGCTTCTCAGAATAAGCAGGGCGAGGCTATCGAGGTCTCAACTAAGCAAGTTACCAATCAAGTTCCTGAAATTATTAATAATCAGATTGCGGCCACAGAAGTTGTTCCAGTTAAAAAGAATACCCATTTAAGAAAAGTAAAGAAGAATTTAGAAAGCGTACCTAAAACAAATTTGTCCTTGGACAATAATACTGTTCAATCAGCTCAGGTAGATCCATCGCAGCAGTCAGCGGTAGGAGGGGTAGGTTTAGCACGCTTGGGGAGTGAGGGTGATAATAGTAATTCTCAAGTAACTTATAGAGATATGTTCTTCGCTAAGATCCTCGGGGAGAAGCGGTACCCAGAAAAAGCTAGGAAACGTCAGATTGAAGGGTCTGGATTTTTAGAGATTAGTCTTGATAGTGGAGGTAAGGTTGTTCATTTAAATCTTATAAAATCAACTGGTTCTGATCTACTTGATGAAGAAATTTTCTCACTAATAAAAAGAGCAGAGCCCTTTCCTAAGCTTCCTAATGATTTAGCCGAATTTAAGGCGAGACTTCCTATAGAGTTCTCGCTCTCTAATTCTAGATAGTTAAGAAAATTTCTTACTTTAACTAATTGAAATTTATACTTAAGTTCTTATTCATAACTGCCGATTGATTTGATATGCCTGAGTGGTATTAGGTAAATGTTGGAAAGTCTATGAGTAGTTCGAAGAAAAATAAAGAAGCTGGAGCAGTCCTCGTTGAGACTGCGTTCGTTGCACCGGTCATTCTTCTTATGATCATGTTTGGTCTTGATCTTTTTATATTTTCTCAGAGCCAATCAGTCGTTACGCAAATAGCTAGAGAATCAGCTCTGTATCTTGCTACTGTGCCCGGAAATCTTTCATCTCAAACTCCATATGTCAATATCCTTCAAGGTAATGCACAAGATGTAGATGAATGGGCGCAGCTTTGTAATGCAAATTATAATTTGTCAGATTGTGCGCATTTAAACGCTCAGATTAGAGTGCGTAGGATGCTTGATAGTTCATCCGTCTTTTTAAATGTAGCTGGTGCTCAAGTTACAACTGCGTATTCTGAAAGTAGTGGAGATAAGTTTGTTACAGTTACTTTAAACGTTCCGGTCAATACTTATTTTAAAGTGTTATCTAGTAGTGCCTCTAGAACGGTTCAGTTAAGGAGGGTTAATACGTAATGTGTTCTAGTGTAACTAAATTGGGCATGCATTCAGAGAGAGGTGCTGTAGTGGTTATCTTCTCTATTTTTATGTTAGCGATTATACCTTTGTTGGCTCTATCTGTGGATACATATTTTATGGCGCAGGGTCGAATGGACGAGCAAAATATAGCTGAATATGCATCACTCACAACTTTAGATGGTTATATAGTAGGCAGTGAGGCTGAGGTGAATATTGAGAATGCTCATGCTGCAGGTCAAACTAAATCTTTATTATATTTAAAGTCTATAGAAGGAGATAATAAGGTTACAGGGCTTGCAGCGAATTCTGGCTGGAATTTAACTCAAAATTCTTGCAATGGAACAGTATGTGCCGGCACGGGATGGACCTTGGAATATGGTACTTTAGATCTTTTAACTGGAATCTTTACTCAGGCAAGTGACCCAGGTCTTATCAATGCTGTTCGTTTTTCTATGGAGTTGCCCGATAACAGTTTTTATAGCTATTTGAGGACTCAGGTTAATAAAGAGTCCGGTTCTTCTCAACAAGACAATATGAAATTGCCGGTAAGTGCAATTGGTTATATGGAAGTTGATGGAGTCGGAGATAAGTATTTTAGATTATACCGTAATAGGGCAAGCGGGGTAGATGGTGAAGATGGGCCTGATGGGGATGATGGGCCTGTGGTTGATTCAGGTAATCATACGGGTGGTGGAGCGATTTAGCCAACCATTTTATCGGATTTTAATAAGAATTCCTATTTCATTTACAACTTGCTTGAATTATTCTAGAACGATAGCCTACTAGTACTTATAACTCGTACCGAGCTAAAATTTGAACAAAATAGTTAAGAAAAGCGATATTAAAGCTAAAGCATCAGCTGAAAGAGGGGCTACTTTAATTGAGTTTGCCCTTGTTTCTGGTTTAATTGTTTTCTCCCTTCTCATTACAATTTATTTATTTATTCTTGTTAGCTTCACTAATGGAGTTAGCCATCGACTTCAACTAGGGGTTAAAATTGCTCAGTCAGATCCAGATGATATCCCCGATATTTATCATTCTGCAGTAAACTCACCTGCATATATGGGGCAGTTTACTCCGTGGAGAGAGAACTTACTAGCGAAAGTAGACAATTCTGATGTTAGTACTCTGGGTAATTTGGTTTATGAGTTTAGAGAGATTGCTCATTTCGATGAAGTGGACAGTGGATCAAATGAAGTGAGTAATCTTAGGACATGTCTTCTTTTGCCAGGAGGAGCCTGTAAGGTTTATAGGACTAGCGGTAGTTATACCGAGGGTGGAACTGGAAGGAAGTATAATTGGTATGTGCATCCACAGATATGTCCTATTGATGATAGTGTCCCATGTAATGAAGCAAATGGTGCTAGAAGACGTATTCCAGCAGAAACTTTGCCTGAGTTATTGAGAAGTTATCCTGCGGTGTTGGCGTCATTCCCGTATTTAAAAGCTTATAGTACTGGTGAACTTGCTCCTATCTTAGCTACAGGATTTTTATTAAGTGGTAGAGACGCAATAGTGCCCCCTTCACCACCACCACCATCACCACCACCATCACCGTCCTCGAGTCCAACCGGTAGTTCGACTGCTCCGCCACCTAGTGCGCCTCCGACAGGTGACCCTAGTGGAACGCCAACTGGAAATCCTAGTGGAACGCCAACTGGAAATCCGAGCGGTACCCCAACGGGTAATCCAAGCGGTACACCGACCGAAAATCCGAGTGGTACTCCAACGGGTAATCCAAGCGGTACACCGACCGAAAATCCGAGTGGTACTCCAACGGGTAATCCAAGCGGCACACCGACCGAAAATCCGAGTGGTACCCCAACGGGTAACTCAAGCGGTACGCCGACTGGTAATCCGACAGGAAGTGCAACAGGCGCTCCATCTGTTACTGCTTCGATCTGTTTATTATGTCCGACTATAGTGCCAAGTGGTACTGCAACTGGAAATCCGAGCGGTACACCGACCGGTAACCCGAGCGGAACGCCAACCGGAAACCCAAGTGGAACGCCAACCGGAAACCCAAGTGGAACTCCAACTGGAAATCCAAGTGGAACTCCAACTGGAAATCCAAGTGGAACTCCAACTGGAAATCCGAGCAGAACTCCGACCGGTAACCCGAGCGTCACACCTTCTCCGCCTGACACTGGAACACCGACTGGAAATCCGAGCGGAACTCCGACCGGTAACCCGAGCGTCACACCTTCTCCGCCTGACACTGGAACACCGACTGGAAATCCGACCGGCTCTGCCACTGGAAACCCAACGGGTAGTGCAACTGGAAATCCAACGGGGAATCCGACTACTCAGCCATCTACAGTTACTACTAGTGTGCCTGGAGGTTGTAACTGTTCCACATCCGGAGATGCAAGTACGGGCATTACGATGAACTGCGCGGGCCTAGCTACTTTCACTTGTCACCCAGTAAACCGTTGTAGCTCAGGAGCGCTGGATAATGTTTGCCCAGCTGTTCCAGGGTTTGAAAGGGTTTCATGGCCTACTTGTACGGAGCATGGGATTGATGGTTCTGGTGCTATGCAGGTAACTATGACGTGTCAAAGTCAGCTTAATAACGTAATGTGTGGGCGTGCACCTGATTGTGGATCTGTGTGTTGTGCGTCTGGTACTCAATGTCAGCCTAATAATGCGTGTTGTCCTTTAGGCCAAGGTCCATGTGGTGCAGGTTGTTGTAACCCTGGTAAATGTAATATGGCAGGCGTTTGTTGTTCTTCGCAAGCATCAGCTTGTGGTTCAACATGTTGTTCAAATACTACTGAGACATGTTCTGGTGGTGTCTGCGTGCCAGTGTCGCCTTCGCCACCTGATACTGGCACGCCTGTGCCTTCACCACTGCTACCACCGCCACCGCCACCTGCGCCGCCACCACCTGCACCACCTGCGCCGCCACCACCAGCGCCGCCTGCGCCGCCACCACCAGCGCCGCCTGCGCCGCCACCACCTCCACCTCCGCCTCCGCCACCACCTTGTCAGGGAACAAGTTGTGGTTCTGCAGGATTTTGTAATGCAGGGCAAGTTTGTAGAAGTAGTGGTCCTTGTGCGGGTATTTGTGGTCCAGCTTAAATTAAACAATGAAAGAATGAAATTTTTTTCTGCAAAAATATTAAAATTTGGTTTGGTTATCTTGTTTGTTATAATTAACGCAGGATGTGAGAATAAGGGTGAATCTAGATTCAATAGTAATGATCAGAATAAAGACAATGATATACTGAGTATTTTAAGATATGAATTAAGGCAGTTTGTGGACAAAATATCACAGATTGGATCTGCTTATGATCAGGTTAGGTGGGAAGGTAATTTAAAAGAAGTTAAGTTTGACGCTAGCGAATTTTCTCTCGTAAAGGGTTTAGCGAACATTAGTTCATATAAGTTCATGTCTAAGCTTGATTTAGAGATGAACTTTGATTCCATAGGATATTATTTAGATTCGGCGAGGCGGCAGTATGTTTATAATAGTGTCCCCATGCCGGAACCTATTCTTGAGTTAGGAAGAGAATTGTTAAATGGGAAATATAGAATTGAACCAGTTCGAAGTTTTCAGACCTATAATCGAATAAGGACAATTAGTGAACTAATAAGCATTATAAATTTAGTAGCTCCTGAAAAAATTATTTCTGCAAATGTTTTGAAGTCCTATCCAAAACTCAGCTCTAAGCAGGTTTTATCTATCTTATTGAAGGACGTATATCGTCAGATTGAGATTGCTTATAAGTCTCTTTATGGTGTTCCTAATGAAAATGATTATCCACCAATGGCATGTTCAAAATTAAGAATAGTTGCCCCTATTTTGAATCTTGATTTGGGGTGGAAAGAAGATGTTGCTAGATTAGAGGCGGTGGTTCCGAAGCTTCACACATATCTAGGTCAAGCTGAAGGTATTTATGGGGACTTAGGAATGCATCTCTCTTGTTTGGAGGTAGTAGAGGAAGTACTCGGTAAATCACCTGATCCAAAAACAGGAGAAGGTTTAACCGAGAGATACATTAAATTTATTGCAAAATATTTATGGGATTATCCTTTTTATGCTCGAGTTTGCGCACCTTTTGGTGGTGTGATGAGCATTATACCAGTAAATAAAAGCTCGCCCGATGAATTTTGTAGAAGCAATTCTAAGCGAGTTTATGATAACTTGTTATTACTACATATAATCGAGACCTATCTACCAGGTGCGGTTATTTATAATTCAGATTATGCACCAAAATCAGTTGATATTAATTTTGCTCAAAAAAAGGGTGAGAAGATTCTTAAGGAATTAATAGCAATGAAAGAAGTAAAGCCATCACCAGCTATATATCCTTCTATGTCTCCTTCCTTAAAAGCCACTCCTATAGGGAAGAAAAATGACAAGAAGTAGTATTCGTTCTTAGGTGGTGGGAGGTTAGGGTCGACCTTAGCCTGTTTGTTAGAGAAAGCTTTATTATACAGCATTGTGAATATTACGCACATAAATTAGGTAGATTGCATGAATTACGAGATTAGACTCGAGATTTCATTTACAACTTGCTTGAATTATTCTAGAACAGTAGGCTGAGGAAACCTACTAATTCGAGCCGAGTAAAAATTGAGAAAAATAATTAAGAAAACCAATCTCAATACTGGACCGTCTTCAGAAAGAGGTGCTACTTTAATTGAGTTTGCTCTTGTTTCTGGTTTAATTGTTTTCTCTCTTCTCATTACAATTTATTTGTTTATTCTTGTTAGCTTCACTAATGGTATTAGTCATCGTCTCCAGTTAGGTGTAAAAATAGCTCAGTCTAATCCAGATGATATTCCTGATATCTATCATTCCGCAATAAATTCTGCTGAATACTTGGGGTTTGTCCCATGGAGGAATAACTTACTTGAGAAAGTAGATCAGTCAGATGTTAGTTCTCTTGGTAATATGGTTTATGAGTATAGAGATATTGCTCATTTTGATGAATTAAATGGTGGATTATCAAATGCAGTGAGTAATCTTCGGACCTGTCTTCTTCTACCAGGGGGAGCCTGTAAGGTTTATCGGACTAGCGGGAGTTATACTGATAGTGAGTCTGGAAGAAATTTTAATTGGTACGTGCATCCACAGATATGTCCTATTGATGCTAGTGTCCCATGTAATGAAGCAGGTGGTGCTAGAAGACGTATTTCAACAGAAACTTTACCTGAGTTATTAAGAAATTATCCTGCCGTTATGGCTTCTTTCCCATATTTAAAAGCCTATAGTGCTGGGGAACTTTCTCCAATTTTGGCTACTGGGTTTTTACTTAGTGGAAGAGATGCGATAGTCCCTCCTTCACCACCACCACCTTCACCACCACCATCCACGAGTCCAACCGGTAGTTCGACTGCTCCTCCACCTAGTGCGCCTCCGACAGGCGACCCAAGTGGCACGCCAACTGGCAACCCAAGTGGCACTCCGACTGGTAATCCGAGCGGAACGCCAACCGGCAATCCAAGTGGAACACCGACTGGAAACCCAAGCGTCACACCTTCTCCTCCTGACACTGGTGCACCTACTGGTAATCCGACCGGCACTCCGACTGGTAATCCAAGTGGAACGCCAACCGGCAATCCGAGCGGCACGCCGACCGGAAATCCAAGTGGAACACCGACTGGTAACCCAAGCGGAACGCCAACCGGAAACCCAAGTGGGACACCGACTGGTAATCCGAGTGGAACACCGACTGGAAACCCAAGCGGTACACCGACCGGCAATCCAAGTGGCACGCCGACTGGTAACCCTACTGGAAATCCGACAGCCACACCCACTGTAGTGTTGTGTACTTGCGATGATTGTTGTAACGGAACAGGAGGCGGGGGAAGTGGATATACTGAGGGCTGTGAGACATTTTGTACTTTAGGTTTGTGTGGTTGTGTAAGCCCTTCTCCTTCTGGAACACCGACTGGAAACCCAAGCGTCACACCTTCTCCTCCTGGTACTGGTACTCCTACTGTTAATCCGACCGGCACTCCGACTGGTAATCCGAGCGGCACCCCGACTATCGGACCTTGTGATTGTTCTTGTGAATCTTGTGCTTATCATACTGGCAGTGGTCGATGTTGTTTAGGAGCACCTGAAGATAATTACGTATATTGTGATATTGGAACTTGTCCTAGTCAGTCTCCAAGTGGAACTCCGACTGGTAATCCGAGCGGTACGCCGACCGGAAACCCAAGTGGAACTCCGACTGGTAATCCGAGCGGTACGCCGAC
>JBILFC010000325.1:0-3141 GCA_044351785.1 Bdellovibrionota bacterium | reverse complement strand
TGATGTTTCTTCTCCTCTGAACTGACTTCACCTCTAATAGATAAAGAATAGGGGGAATCGGAAATTTCAATCTTAAAGTGTGAAAGATCCTTATTCTTATAAATGTTATCTATAATAAGTTGACTGGATGATTTAGTCTGAGCCAAAACTCCCTCTAGGGGCATCATAGAGGATGCTAAAAAGGATCCCACTAATAATCCTATGGTCAAAATCTTTTTATGAGGGTATCTTTTAGTCATAATTCTTAGCCCTATTTTAAAACGTATTTATTACTTTATTGGTCTCAAATCCCATGGAAAATTCACTTTGGAATAGATATAACACTTATTATCATGAAATGCCTAGCCTAGGTATGAGCATAGACATAAGTCGGATGAGATTTCCTGATAATTTCTTTAAAGAAATGGGGTCTAAAATTAGCTCTGCTTTTGCCTCGATGGATGAGCTAGAAAAGGGTGCTATTGCAAATCCTGATGAAGGTAGAATGGTGGGGCATTATTGGTTAAGAAATGCCGAGCTAGCTCCTAATGCCGAGCTTAAGAACTTAATCATTTCTTCTGTTACTGAAATTAAAAAATTCTCTTCTGAGATTCATAATGCTGAGATCAAAGGAGAGAAGGGTAAAAAGTTTACTAAAGTGTTAGTCGTTGGAATTGGTGGTTCAGCCTTAGGACCTCAATTAGGTTATGATGCATTGGGATCAGCTGATAATAAATGTGAGCTATATTTCTGCGACAACACTGATCCAGATGGGATAGAAAAATTATATAATTCAATAAAAGGAACATTAGATCAAACATTGGTTTTAGTAATTTCTAAATCCGGCGGTACGGTAGAAACAAGAAACGGAATGTTGGAAATTGCTGCGCGTTATAAACTTGAAGGTTTAAATTTTGCTAAACATGCAGTAGCCATTACCGGTGACGGTAGTAAACTTGATCAACATTCAAAAGCTGAAGGTTGGTTAAAGCAAATTTATATGTGGGATTGGGTTGGAGGTAGAACCTCTCTTTTTTCTGCAGTTGGATTAGTGCCTTTATCGCTTTTAGGGGCTGATGTTGATGATATGTTAGTTGGTGCCGGTGAAATGGATAAGCTTACAAGAGTTGAGGATGCTACTTCTAATCCAGCAATGTTACTAGCTCTGATGTGGTACTACGCTGGAGACGGGCTTGGTAAGAAGGACATGGTGGTGTTACCATACAAAGATAGATTAGTATTATTTAGTAAATACCTACAACAGTTAGTAATGGAGTCCATTGGTAAAGAAAAGGATCTTGATGGTAAAGTAGTAAATCAAGGTATAGCAGTATATGGGAATAAAGGCTCTACTGACCAGCATGCTTATATTCAACAACTTAGAGATGGTTTAAATAACTTTTTTGCAGTTTTTATTCGAGTCCTTGAAGATGTATCTAGTTTATCCGGCAAGGTTAATCAGTTGGAAGTGGAAGAAGATTTAACTTCTGGTGATTATCTATCAGGCTTTTATCAAGGTACTAGAAAAGCCTTATATGAGAATGGAAGAGACTCTATTACAATTACCGTAGATGAATTAAATGCTAAGAGTCTGGGTGCATTGATTGCTCTATTCGAACGGGCAGTAGGTTATTATGCGAGTTTTGTAAATATAAATGCATATCATCAGCCAGGAGTTGAAGCGGGGAAGAAGGCCGCAACTCGTGTAGTAGAGATTCAGAAATCAATAGTTGAATTTTTGAAATCTAATAAATCAGAACAAACCGTTGAGGATATTAGTAAAGGGATTAGTGCAGTAGAAGATATAGAGACCGTTTATTTAACTTTGGAGCATTTAGTTAAGAACCTTTCTTCTATTAAGTTAACTAAAGCAGAAAAGCCGAGAGATAATAAGTATTCTTATCAGGCTTAGATTCTATGTTTAGGCGCCGTTACGCACCGGTAGGTTCTCAACCAGGGACCCTAATGATTGATCCCTCAAAAGAGGAGGTTGATATCCATGTGCATCGTTATGGTTCGGAAGATTTTTCTAAGGAATCTTATACAGGGGCAGAATTTGTAAAGAAGATAGAGTCTGGTACTTTCTCAATTTCGACCCCTGGACTGTTTTCCAAAACCGATGACGTAATATGGGTAGACATTGATGGCTTAAGTGATGAAGCTGTTTTACAATCAGTTAAAACTCTTTTTAATCTTCATGAATTGACTCTCTCAGACGTTGTAAATGTACCTCAAAGACCGAAGATTGAAGAACAAGATACATATACTATCATCCTTACTCATATGCTCAGCATGAATGAGGAGTACGAAATTGATTCGGAACAGATTAGTATTGTTTTTGGGAAGAATTTTGTTCTCACATTTCAGGAAAAGCCTGGTGATGTTTTTGAGCCAGTGAGAGATAGAATTCAAAAGAGTAAGGGACCTCTTAGAAAATCTGGATCAGATTATCTAGCTTATGCCTTAACTGATGCAATTATTGATCAATATTTCCCTATTCTCGAAAAATATGGGGATTATTTAGAAGAGGTGGAAGAAGAATTAATTGAGAATCCTTCTAGAGAAATCCTATCTGAAATCTATCATGCTCGTAGACAACTTCTTAGTATTAGAAGAGCTATCTGGCCACAACGTGAAATTTTTAATTCTATTCTAAGGGATGAGTTTAAAGGTATAAAAAAGAATACTCGGACGTACTTTAGAGATGTATATGATCATGTAATAGAGATTATTGATGTGGTAGAAAACTACAGGGAATTAGCTTCTGGTTTTATGGATGTTTATCTCTCTAGTATGAGTAACAGACTTAATGATGTGATGAAGGTGTTGACTGTTATTTCTACAATATTTATTCCACTTTCTTTCTTTGCAAGTTTATATGGAATGAATTTTAAGTATATGCCAGAACTGGAATATCATTATTCATATCCTATATTGATTGGTGTAATGTTAGTATTGGGAATGGGAATGTTGTATAGCTTTAAGCGAAAGGGCTGGTTAGACTAGGTTTATTTACAGTCTTCGCAAACTCCTTCTATACTTATTGATTCGGCACCGAGCTTAAAAGTAGCATTTCTCTGTAAGTATGCTTTTAAGTTCTGATGCATTTCTTGTGGCAAACTGATTTCTTTAGTCTGGCTACAAGTCTTACATCTTGCAAGA
>JBILFC010000070.1:0-11385 GCA_044351785.1 Bdellovibrionota bacterium | reverse complement strand
CCTAGGAGTTTCATTACAAGATGTAATTTCAGACCATCCTCTCATACAACATTCCTTAAATTGTTTCGTACCCAATAATGACGAGAAGCTATAGGGTTCCTAACAAATAAAAATTTGTTTAATATATAGAAAGGTGTAAGGAGATAAGATTCTCATTTTTAAGACTATTTTGATCTTTAATTGAGCAGTAAATAGTCAGTTTAGTTTGTATCTCCAAATTTTCACATATAACTTCGATGGCTTTAAGAGGGATCGTGCACCTAAAATCACCAATAAAGTGACTTAATCCGTCGATAATTCTAATTCCAAAAAGGTTATTAGAACCTTCTTGCTCGGTTAAGTTTTGCAGACCCTGTTCGGAGGGTCTAAATAGCTGATCCGAAACCTTGCCCATAGATCCTAAAGTTCGAAATGATAGTCCCTCCCTTGAGACGGGAAAGTGTATTTCTATTTTAATAGCTAAATCAGACTGAAGCATATTTTCGGAAATTTCTTCAAACCAGTAGTCCCAAGTTAGGCCATTAGTGCTTTCTTTTTCAAAGCCACCGAGTCCAGCTTTAATGTACATACTTGAATGCTTTTTGAGAATAGAGCTCTCTTGGCGAATTTTAAATCCATATATATCAGGGCTATCCCTCAGTGTTGAAGTGACAAGTTTAACAGGGTTTTCTGCAGTTGGAAAGTTTTGCCATTTTTCATTTACTTTAAATTGAATGGAAAAGTTATCGCCGATATCCGCTAACTTAATCTTTCTAGGGGTATAATATATCGAAGGACTTGAGCCCTTTTCAAAATTAAAAAATGTATAAAGAAAGGGGTTGCAAATACAGTCGTAAGAATTTTGTAATTTAATTTTTTTTATCCAGCCACTAGAAGGTTCTATGCCCCAATTCAGTACTTCATCAAGTAGGACATTTGCTCCTAGGAGAATTTCAATCGACTGTTTTTCTAAAATGCGAGAACTAAGTGTGTCCCCCAGTGAGCTTATAAAAGGAATTTCCGCTAATAAATTTATAAGTATTTTAGCTTCGTCGAACTTAGCAGTAGCTGTTAGGGGAAGGGCTGTTATCTTAGCTTCAATATCAATTAGCTTTAGGTCCGCAAGTTCAAGTAATTCTTTAATACTTTCAGAATATGCAATATCTTTAGGCTGAGTATCTAGTGCTTCATTTATCTCAGGATTCAAAGTGTGCTTAGACACTAATACATAACTAAAAGAATTTATATTAAGAATTTGTGAAATGTCACAAAGATTTATAATATTTACATTCGTGGCATTTAGTTTTTCTAGAAAATAATTAGGATTGCCAGAAGTCGGTACTACGACAATAATTTGTTCATAGTGAAGTTTATTCTCATCAATGATAGAGAGTAATGACGCTTCCTGCACACTTGTGATATACTTGCATCCAAGTGATCCTAAAGTAGAATCTGCGGGAATAAAAGATGGAACGAGAAAAATTAAAAGATTTTTTTTCTCTTTGGGCTTAGAATTCACTTAGCAGAAACCAAAATGTTCTAAACCATTCCGCTCTTTAAGCTATCTTATCTGGCGCAGGTACCTTAAGTTCTGAAGATAAGTACATTAAAACCCTACCTCCGAAAAGTCTAATTGCAGAATATTTCATTCCATCAACTTCTGAGGCAGAAGTTAAATCATTTTTTATAGCTCGTAATTGTCCAGTTAATTCATTTAGTGGGGGCCTGTTGCCATAGGAGACTTTACTCTCAAGACTCTTTAGTGGGATTTCCATATTAGCAACGGTTTGTCTAAGCTCTTCTATATTGATATCTTCTCTCTCTAGGGCAGATAATACCTTCTTAATTTCTAATGCATTTCCAGCAATTTCTGGTCTGTCATTCGCTCTTTCAGACAAGGCTTCTTCAATTCTCTCATTAGCTCTAAAGAATAGATCTTTAGTTGAAGGTGGTTGACCTCTTGTCCACCAATATTCAGAGCAGGCATTTAGTGAAAGAATCATTAAAAGTAAAAGAAGCTTGGAAGTTTTGTTTCTCATTTTGTCCCTATCTAAATTCAAGCATTAAATGAATATCTGAATTTGACTATCTAGAATAATAATTGTTAGCGATATTAATACATTTTATCCAAGTCGCCAATGGCATTAATGACCCAGGCTATTAAAGAAAATTTAGTTCATGGTAAACATTCTAACGCTGCGTTATAGTAAATCATAAATAATTAATAAATATTTGCACGAGATTAGTATGATAAGTGAGTCCTTTTTAGCTATCTTAGCTTGTCCTGAAACAAAGCAACATTTAAGTCTTGGTTCGGATGATGTGAAAAATAAGGTTAGATTACTTATAGATGGGGGAGTTCTAACTAATATAGGTGGAAATAAAGTGGAAGGACCCATTACTGATATCTTGGTCCGTGAGGATGGAAATTTGTTTTACATCGTAAGAGATGGAATCCCTATTTTATTAGTTGAAGAGGGAGTGTTAATGGCTGGAATAGAATTATGAAGAAAAATTTAATTTTTGTTTTTATTGCCGTCGCAGTTTTATTTGCTGTTGTGCAGTATCAGAGTAGGGGTGCTAAAAAATCTCCGGCAGAAAGTCTTCAAGAAAATATTCTGAAAATGCGGGAATCAGGGGAAGTTAGTGCGGACCAAGAGGAATTGGTTAAGTTACAGCTTGCAATTGTTGATTATATTGCATCTAAGCATACTCCACCTGAATCCCTGAATTTATTGGTTCCTAAGTATTTCAAATCACTTCCAGTGAATCCTAAGACTAAGAAGCCATTTCAGTATCAAAAGAATGGAGATACCTATGTCCTATTGGATGCAGAAGGAACAACTTCTAGTAAAAAAGAAGTCGCATCAGGGAAGCCAGAAGCTTCACCTTCACCTGAATTTATGAATCCTAATACTATGGCTATTGAAGATTTTGTGTATAGTCCAGAAGGGAAAAGAGATCCTTTTAAACCTTTTGAAGTTTCTCCCAAGGTTGCAATTGATGAAAATTTACCTCCTTTAGAAAGGTATGATTTGTCCCAGTTGAAGGTGTCAGCGGTCTTAAGTGATTCCAAGGGTGGGATGGTTGCAATAGTTGAGGATGCAACTGGAAAGGGCTACACAGTTAAAGTGGGAACAAAGATAGGGGATAAAAATGGTTCCGTTGTTAGTATCGATGCTACTCAGGTGAATGTGTTAGAAAAAATGACCGATTTAACCGGTGAGACTAAGCAAGAATTAAGGTCAATAAAACTTCAGAAGGCTTCAGAGGAAACAAAGAAGCCTCCCAAAGGTAGATCTTAGAACTAATTATTGTTAGCTACTCGTCGTTTGTCATTATTTGCTTCTGGTAACCACTTTGAAAATTGCTCAAGTTCTATACTATTAGGTATGAACCACAGTTTTTCTTGTGGATCCCATCTAGCTCCAAGTGCCTTTGCGTTCTCCTTTTCGGTGTAAGGTACTTGTAGATAAATTACGTTTGGTCTCATTTTTCCTCCATTAATTGAATTTTGTAATAAATTGATATTTAACCAATTATCGTATTTATTCTTAAGTTATTGCGCTCTTTTGGATTAATTCTTTTTGATTAGGCTTTTATTCGTAACTTGCACGTGATAAATGAGCGTCCAAAAAACTAAGAAATTATGCTTACAGTATCCAATTTAGGTAAATCGTACGGCTCTCAGGTCCTTTTTGAGGGGGCTTCATTCGTAGTAAATCCTGGCGAGCGAGTGGGATTAGTGGGTAGAAATGGTCACGGAAAGAGTACCTTAATACGTTTAATCTTAGGCGAAGAAGAGAAGGATTCTGGAGAAATATTTTTATCAAAGGGATATACATTAGGCCATCTATCCCAACATTTAAGTTTTACGGAATCTACTATTCTTGATGAATGTGTTCTCGCTTTACCGTTATTAGATGGATGTTGGAAAGAAACTTATAAAGCTGAAGAACTACTGCATGGTTTAGGATTTACTGATGCTGATTTTACAAGAGCACCAAGTGAATTCTCTGGGGGATATCAGATTCGTTTAAATCTGGTTAAACTGCTTCTTTCTGAACCTAATCTATTATTATTAGATGAACCTACAAACTACCTGGATATCGTATCCGTTAGATGGTTACAAAGATTTTTAAAGGACTTTCAAGGGGAAGTACTTTTAGTTACTCACGACAGACATTTCATGGATTCTGTCACCACTCATACCCTTGGTATTCATAGAGGTAAGGTTAAGAAGGTAGAAGGTAGTACAGAAAAACTATATTCAATTATAGCTGAAGAAGAGGAGTTATACGAAAAGACAAGAGTTGGTGAAGAGAAAAAGAGGAGAGAGGTAGAGAAGTTTGTTGAAAGATTTAGAGCTAAGGCTTCTAAGGCAAAAGCTGTCCAATCAAGGGTTAAATTACTTGAAAAGATCGAGGTTAAGGCCGAACTAGCGAATATCCAAGATTTAGAATTTTCTTTTAGTTATTCTAATTTCCCCGGTAAGTGGCCAATGAATGCAGATGATATTTTCTTTGGTTACGAAGGCGGTGAGCAGTTGATTAAGGGCATAAGCCTAGCAGTAGGTAAGAACGATAGGATAGGGGTAATCGGACCTAATGGTAAGGGTAAGACTACATTTCTTAATTTGCTAGCGGGTGATCTTAGTCCTACTGAAGGGGCAGTATCATATAATGATAATACTAAGATTGCCTATTTTGGTCAGACCAATATTCAGAGATTAAATTTCGATAAAACTATTGAGGAAGAAATTGGTGAAGTAGATCGATTGAAAAGTCGCACGGCTATTCGTGGTATCTGCGGTGCCATGATGTTTGAAGGGGATGCCGCTTTAAAGAAAGTTTCTGTATTGTCAGGAGGGGAAAAGAGTAGGGTCCTTTTAGGTAAACTATTGGTTACTCCTTCTAATTTATTACTACTAGATGAGCCGACAAACCACTTAGATATGTATTCCATTGAGGCACTAGTAGATGCTATTGAAGCATATGAAGGTGCTGTGATTATGGTTACCCATAGTGAGATGATATTAGAAAGACTTGCTACAAGGCTTGTTGTATTTGATAGGGGTAAGGTGGAAACATTCGAAGGTGGTTATGAAGATTTCCTTAGTCTTAAAGGGTGGCAGGATGAGGACTCTAACGCAGAAGTGCAAAAGAGTAAGAAAAAAACTGATTATGAGGATGATAAGAAATCTAGTAGAAAACAGGACAATAATCAAAAGAAACTTGAGCAACTTATTATGTCTACCGAGGAGGAGATCGAAGGTTTAGAGGGTAGTTTAGTAAGTGCCTCTGAAAAGCAGGATGTAAAGCAAATTGCCGATTTATCTAAGAAGATTAGCATTAAGAGAGAAGAGTTAGCGTCTTTATATGAGAATCTAGGATAAATTTCTATTTAATATGGAATTTTGTGGTATAGTTATCTGGTACTGTACTTTTATCGAAGGTTCGATACCATGAAAAATAGAGCGAAGCTTTTAATCCATATCTTCTTATCTTCTTTGATTATATCTCCCGCGTATTCTTTAGCAGAATCCAGTGAAGATGATGCTAAGGGTGGTCCAGAGTACCCCGGACAGCAGCATGAGGATAAAAATGGAAAGACTGTAAAAAGATGGTCTACAAAAGGTCCAGTGGATGTTAGTCAGGCAAGCGAGCCATTTGAGCAAAAGACAGAAAAGCAAATACCATCAGGGGTCTTAATTAATGTTGATCCTCAGAGGAGGGCTGTAGTCGGTAATAATTTACCCCACCAGGCGCCTAGATCTAAATAATGAAATTCTAGTATTAAGACTTAAAAAGTGAATCTAGTTTTGATTTTGTGTCTAGTTTATTGTCTTTATTAGAATTTCCAGTGCCGCTACCAAGATTAAAAAATTCACAGAAATTTGATCTTTCTTTATCTACTTGTCTCTCAGCTTGATTCTCTTTACATTGATTGTAAGCACCAATATTATAGTGGGTGCAGTTCTTACAGCATTTTATGTCGGATTTGCAGCTAGGGCAGGTGTCTGATCTATGAGCCTTTTGTCCTACCTTTAAGTTAAGTGAATTAGAGCATTTATGGCAAAGTGCATCGGACATAGATTTAATTATTGCTAAAGAGTTTCTATCATCATCATAATCCTACTTTATTATGAAATTTCTACTTTGACTATAGGTCTTTAGTCTAATAAGTATCGTCTTAAAGTATCAATAATTAAAAGGATAAGAAGATAATAGTGGAATCTTTTAGAACTGAATTTCAAAATGGCTTAACATTAATAGGCGAACCGATGGAGGGTGTTAGTTCCGTCGCGTTTACTATTCTAATACCATACGGAGCAGCCTTTGATAGTGATGATAAGCTTGGTCTTTGTAATACCTTTACCGAACTTCTACCAAAGGGTGCTGGAGGTCTAGATTCTAAGGATTTTTCCGATGCGTGCGAGCGAATCGGATTTCACAAATCTATTTCATGTGGTTCTGAAGCTAGTAGTATCTCCGGTCAATTACTTGGTGAGAATCTTTATCTTGCTCTAAAACTTTGTAAAGATCTTATTCTTGATGCAGCTATGCCAGAAGAAGAGTTACCTGCGATTAAGAGTTTAATACTTCAGGACATAAAAGCGATAGAGGATGAGCCTGCAAGTAAGATAATGGATGTAATGACGGAGCATTATTATCCATATCCATTTAGCAGGCCTTCTTTAGGAACAGAGGATTCCGTTAGTAGTCTTACTATTGATGACGTTCGCTCATTCTATAAAAAACGTATGGTTCCTAAAGGTACGATTTTATCCGTAGCCGGTAATTTTGATTGGAATAAACTTAAGGAAGAAGTTGGCTTAATGTTTGGGGATTGGCAGGGTGAGTCGGAGAGGATACAATTTAATCAAGATTTTGCCTTGGAAAAAGATATTTTCTTTGAGAAAGATACTAAGCAAGTGCAAATTGCCTTAGCTTATCCTAGCGTTAGTATTGAGGATCCTTCTTATTATACAGCAAGAGTTTGGGTTAATATTCTTTCAGGTGGAATGTCTGGCAGACTTTTTATAGAGGTCAGAGAAAAAAGAGGTCTAGTATATAGAGTAGGGGCTAGTCATAGTAGTCTTAGAGGTAGAAGCGCAATTCATGCTGTAGCAGGTACCACGCCTGACAATGCTGTGGAATGCATTCAAGTAATGTTAAATGAATTAGGTGGTGGTGAGCCACTTAAGCCAGAAGAGCTTGATAGGGCAAAGGTTGACCTTAAAACAAAAGTAATAATGCAGTCAGAATCAACTTCAGCTAGAGCTAGCTCTATGGCTCATGATTACTGGAATCTAAAGAGAGTAAGAACTATATCTGAGATTAAATCGGGGATAGACAGCGTAAGTTTAGATTTGATTAATGCTTATAATAAGTCATACCCAGTGCAGAAAATGACTCTCGTGACTTTAGGTAAAGATAAAGTTGCATATAAGTAAAAGAATAATAAGTATTGGAGTAAGTGTAAGTGGAATTTAAAGAAGTTACCTTAAAAAATGGTCTGAGAATCGTCAGTGAATATAGGCCTAGTGCAGTTAGTGTTGCAATCGGATTTTTAGTTAAGGCAGGGGCTAGGGATGAAACGCCAGAAATCTCGGGAGTATCTCACTTTCTAGAACATATGTTATTTAAGGGTACAGCTAAACGATCTGCTTTGGATATCACATATGAAATGGGCGCGATGGGTGCTCAAGCAAATGCATTTACTTCTGAAGAAAGCACAGTTTATTATATGGCTGTGTTACCGGAATATTTTGAAAAAGCGTTTGATCTATTAAGTGATATGATGCGTTCAAGTATTGATCCTGAAGAATTTGTGGTTGAGAAAAAAGTAATTCTCGAAGAAATCGCGCTTTATCAGGACCGACCTACTTACATGCTCTTAGAAAGTAGTTTAGGAAGATTTTTTAAGAATCATACAGCGGGTAACTCTGTGTTGGGTTCGATTCAAAGTATTACTGACCTCACGAGAGATCAGATGTATGATTATTTCCAGACTAGATATAGTCCAAGTAATATTGTTCTCTCAGTCGCTGGTGACTTTGATCATGATAGACTTATAGAGCTTGCAGAGAAGTATTGTGGAAGTTGGGAGGATAAGAAGGTAGAAAGAGTCTATCCGCCTTATGTTAGCACCCCTGAGTCTTATGTTATGACGAAACAGGATCTACAGCGAGCTCACGTAATGTTACTAGCTCCAGGGCCCAGTATGACTCATGATTATAGATATGAGGCAGATGTCTTAACTACAATTTTAGGTGATTCCAATGGATCTAAGTTATACTGGGAATTAGTTCATACAGGACTTTCTGACGGGGCTTCAGTCGAATCTGAGCAGATGGACGGAGTAGGTATTATGTATGGTTACGCTAGTACTACTAGGGAGAACTTAGATCAGGTGACAGAAATTGCTAAAAAGATAATGTCTAGTCCTTTGAACTTTACAGATGAAGATCTCGAGAGAGCTGTAACAAAAACAGCTACTAGAATGGTCCTTCAAGGTGAAAGTACAATGAAGAGGATGATGAACATTGGATTTGATTGGTTATATAATGCTGAATATGTGCCTCTTCAGGCTGAATTAGATAGGTTAAAAAGGGTTACAAGAAGCCGAATAGAGACCTTAGTTACTGAATTTAATATGATTCCTACTCATGAAGTAAGACTTATTTCAGAATAGGCTGTTCATCGGAGCATGTAACGCGGTCTCCTTATCTAATCATAACATTAAGTACAACTTAATCTGGGTAGAAGTTATTCTCGACTTCCTTTAGGTGTTAATTTTAATTAGCAACTGTGGGAGGTCGTGCCGATTATTTCCAAGGTTCTTGGATAGGTGCTGGACACCCCAGTAATTGCCAAGGAAGGTAATTGTTATGAAACGGATTTTTTTGAGTTTGGTCCCATCAGTGCTTTCAGTGTTGGCTTCGAAGTTTGACGGAATCAAACTACCGGAGCCGCAAGGAGCTACAGAGTATTCAGAAGGCCCCATGTCGTTTCTGACGTGTGGGTTTCCTGGGTTACTTGATAGTTCGCTGCGAGTGCTGATGTTTCGGCCGATTGAGGGAGTGGAGTATGCTTGTCATGCTCGTCTTTCTTTCCGGCCAATGTCGTCATCTGCTGATCTAATGACGATTGAATTTGACTTTGAGGCTCTCGTTGATCTATTTCGTGGCACTGGAGTTCGGACGATTGATGCCGCTGGAAAGCTGCACTTTGCCGAATTTTACAGTGCTATGGACTCATCCTTTATGAGCGCTTTTCGCAATCATGAAGGTGAGATCAGATTGACCGAAGGAGTGGTAGTACTACCGCTTCGTCGTGCAGCGTAGTCATTTTTTAGACACTTTGGGGGGCTGTTTTGATTCGTAGATCGGTACAGACCCCCATTTTCTTCTTTATTCTAGACGCTTAGTTTTTGCCATAAATAGTAGGAAAAGTAATTTCAAGAATTTTCCGTTAATTATGCATTGAAGTTGTTAATGCTCATGATTGCTATTTGCTAAACTAAGGGAGACCCCCACAATGAAGAAATCTATTAAATTTTCCTTTCTTATTCTAACTGCGTGTTTAATATGTTCTACTGTTAATGCGCAGGTAAGCTTTGAGAAGGCTGATCTTAAAACTAACAAAAAATATTCTTGTTTATTAATAAATGGTGTTTGGGAACCGGGAAAGGTGTCTCGCTCACTATTCTATTCTGAAGCAGGTACGATAGAGACTCTAACAGCTAGATTAAATGCTGAAACAGATAGAAGAAAGAAGAGAAGACTTTTAACTTCAATTAATGCTGCAAAGACTCGAAGAGCTAGGGGGATAAAGAATTACTGTGGTAAATTAGCTGTGCCAGTGACTGCTGCAATCACGTCATTATCAAAGATTCCTAATACATCAAAAATATTTTCTGGGACTGGGGCAAGCTTATCCGCTGTCTCTGGGACACCTCCTACTGTTGTTAGTATGAATAGTCTGGCCTTAAAAAATGTTTTCTGGAACTCTGGCGTCATCGATGCGATTATTGGTAACACCGCTACAGAGTCTCAATGTAGGCAGTTTTACTCCTCTCTTACGGATGGATCTTCTGGGGGCTTTGATGCGTGCTATACGGCCCAAGATGTTGCATCTACGATTTCTGATGTTGTAGGTTCAGGTACAACTCTTTGTTATATGAGAAATATTGCTAATGCGACTAACGTAGCTAATGGATCTCTTAGTACTGTGTTAGGTAGTTTTCCTAGTAATGATCCTGCACAACTGTTTTCTATACCGTCTGGTAATACTTCTAGAACAGTTCAGATTAGAATTGCTGGATTAGGTGATGGACCTCCTGAAGAAGGATTTTATATTGTGATAAGGTCAAGTGGGGAGAATGCTGTAGCTGGAAATCAGTATTCTTACACTTCATATTCTTGTGAAGGTTCTGGCTCTACACCTGTAGAAGTTGAAGAAACATCTGTGAAAACAGATAACAGATATGTTTCCGATATTCTATCTAGTGGTGAGAATAGCTATAATGCCGCGATTAGAGCATATCTTACAGAAACTGATGGTGTTGTAAGTTTTGATTCTACTAGGGATAAAACTATACAGATGAACCTATCTCAAGGTACTAGTTCGTTTAAGGGAGATATGACTATAACTCCTTCTAATTATATAATTGCCAAGAGATACGGAATTTTCCCAAGTGAAATCTTTAAAGCATACAGTGTATCAAGGTATAGTGCTACTTCCTTAGGTACGTTGAGATTTTTAGAATCAGCATTTCAAAGAGCAACTTCTTATGATGCTGGCGTAAGCTATAATAATGCTACTAGTGCTGTTGAGTATCAGGATACAAATTACAAAGTTTCAGCATCTAATGTGTTTTTACCTTGGTTGACTGCTGTTGATTTCGCGGTGGACTCATTCTACAACACTGTGCCTAGCGTGCCAGCAATTACTACTTCTTTTAATTGTAATACAGTTGTTCCGGATTTAGTAGTTTCAGTTAATATGGCTACTGAGACCATGAGAGCGGTAAGTGCAACTTGTGAAGGAGAGAGATTTAGAGATGTGAATTTCTGTCAGAATGACAGAGATTTAAATGCCGCCTCAAATAACTTTAATGCAGCATGTGGCTCATTCCGACCTTAAAAAGTTAGTCTAGATCAATTAAAGGGGCCCTACGGCCCCTTTTTTATTAGATTTATGGGAAATCTTAAACCCAAATATTGCCATAAATCTAATAATTTAGTATCTAGCACCCCGAAATGTGCACCCATAGCTCAGTTGGATAGAGCAACTGACTTCTAATCAGTAGGTCAGACGTTCGAGTCGTCTTGGGTGCACCACTTTTAATTTGATAAGGTACCGGCCTTACTATCCTTTATTTTGTTTCTTTTCTCTTTTA
>JBILFC010000322.1:0-3163 GCA_044351785.1 Bdellovibrionota bacterium | reverse complement strand
TCCGATCTTAATGCCGTCGGTAGCATCAAGAAATGCCTTCAATCTAGATACCTTTGCTCTAAAATTCGAATTCAAGGAGCCATCTATATGTGCATGTTCAAGATCAACGGCTGCTGTGATAAGTTCCTGCAATGAAAACTTTTCATTGTATCCAGGGACATCAAAGTGGCCTACAGCTATACCCTCAGCGAAATGAGGTAATCCTTGTTTTAAGAACTTAACCAATCTCCAATGAACCATCTCATGGTATTCTGTTTCACCTACGTAGCCACTCTTTGCTGCCAAATCAGATAAATAGAAAACTTGACCATCTAGGCGAGTATCTCTCGCATTAAATATCCCTGATGCACCTAAAGAATACAGAACTGTTGGATGATAAATTAGCTTTACCTTGCCGCCTGAGTCGGTAGCTAATCTACTTGCCAACCTATCTATTCTTAATCCCTCAGTGCCATCTTGTATAGCATCCACTTTACCCGGAATTATTTCTAAATAATGATAACCAGTAAAGTCTAACCTTTTAATTGATTCTATACCTAACTTACTAAGATTAGATTTAGTAGCATCCAGTAACTCACTTATTTCTTGCCATGTAATTTTACGGCCGCTAGAACTATCGAAAACTGCCGTTTGCATGCCAGACTGCTTATCGCCATCCTTAAACAAATCAATAATTGCTTGAGCAACTTCTGCCTTCGGTAAACTATTAGACCTCAACCCCTCAGCCACCCTCACTAACTCAGGATAAAAGGTCAAGCTATTAAGAAGCTCTAGACAGCGAAATACATATTGCTTAGATGCGGCTAAATCTTTTGCTAGCAACGGTCTTATCTCTTCACTATTCTCTACAGTAAGTTCCTTCTCTACAGTTTGCATATAATGCAAATGTTCCATTAATTTTAGGATGGTAATCGCACTCTTTTCTGCGTTATACCTCCTGTGTCCTCTCAGTGGATTTATATCCTCTAAAGCATAATTCTGTCTTTTCGTTGAAAGCCCATTAAAATCTGCCAATGCTGCTTGCTCTGCATGATGCTTTCTAAGTCGTGATTCAGCTCCATAGTAATTTAAATCACTAAAATTTAAAAATATAGGCTTCAAGTTCATTTTAGCTAACGCTAATTTAATTTCCTCTCTTCTGTTTTTTATATATTCTGAATTTACAATATCTTGGTCATTACCAATTGGATCTACCACTAAAACCTTACCCTGTTCGTTAAGTAGGAGAGCTAACTCATTATATTTTCCTAACCTATTAACTTCTGTAGTCTGCTCTGGTTTAATAACTAAAAAGCTATCTGAATCATTCAGTTCTATTCGATCATACCTAATTCCATTATCAATTAAAAATCTGGCTAATAAGTTTCTAAAACTCTTACTTTTAATCTCATATCTTGGGATATCAAACGATAAATATTCAGAATACCTATTATACTCTCTTTTTAAGAAATCAGAACAATATAGAGCTTCCAAGTTACTCTCAACTCTCAAGCCAGCTCTGAGTAACCCATCTTTTAAAAATTTACATCGAAGTTCTAAAAAGTCTTCGAAAAGTCCTAAGAATTGATCTACAGGATATATATTATATTGATCGGATAACGTATCTACAAATTGAGTAGTGGCTTTACTAATCTGTCCTATAAGTTCATTATACAGCTGTATTTTTGCCTCAGTTTTCCTAAATCCAGATTGACCTTCTACTTCAGTCCTAGTTAATTCCTGTTCTAACTTATCATAATAGCCGTCTGTAGCTTTTAGGGTTGCATATAATAATCTATTAATTCCCGTCCCACAGCTAAACCTTTTCCCTAAATCTCTAGCTTTCTCAATAAAATCAGAATAGACATTAGCTCCCTGATAGGAACTATACTTCTCTTTAATAAAATCATAATCTATCTCATCTGTAGTTTTACCTAAAGGAACAACATATGCCATTTGCAGTAAGCTCGTTCCAGCAAGTTGAATATCTTTTATTAAGTCTTCTAACTTAACCTCTATAATCCAACCATGATAAGGATCTCTTATTGTTACAACATCTTTCCCCGTAACTTCATCATTATGCACGTGGTCAACTAAAATCATGGTTCCAGAATCTGCGAACCTACTATTAGCCTCTAGCATAATACTTCCATGCTCTGCTATCAGCCTCTTTAGCTCTACCTCACTTAGATCAGATCTTGGCATCGCTTCTACAATTCGAACCTTAGCACCTTTCTTTTCAAGAACCTTATTGGCTTCTGCACCGATCGTTCGAATCTCAGGCTGCTCATCATTGTTTCTTAAATTCAATAGTACTTGGTCGAAACTTATATCTTCAGTTGCTTGAGTAGATAGATAATCTAGCACCAACATACTCATACATGCATTCTTAGAATTCCTAGACGCAGTATGCTGAACTAAGTGCCGTGAGATACCGTCTCTATATGGAACTTTATAGAGATCATATGCCGAACTATTTCCTTTAACTCTGATAAGAGTTTTTTCGGGAATTGATCCTATTTTTAAACTATCTCCTCCTTCAATACTTGCATGCGTTTCATTTACTCGAGCGAAAAGAACTTTTTGAATCTGAGAATCTCTAAAAATATTCTTTTGACTAACATCTTGCCTACCATCATACATACTTGTAAAGCTTCTTAAATCTGGTCTAAATCGTAATATAGTCCCTTTATCTCCAATGATCTTCGCTCCATTAACCAATACCTCTTCCCGATTTTCTGCCCAGACTCCAGAAACGCCCCATTTCTTTTCTAAGTCAGCTTTTCCGAGGCTAATCAATTCCTCTCGCCCTTTAAGCAATCTACCAATTGACTCCTTTAACCTACCGCACTCCCTTAATTCACCTAACAATCTTCTTCTCTCAAAATAAACTTGAGCACGCCTTAGAAAGCTAGGCTTAACACTGGCCTCTGCTTCTTGATCAAGCGTAGAAACCCCTGCCATTAATTCCTTTTCTACTTTTTCAATCTCCTCAAGCTTTATCTCCAGAAAATTAATTGCCTTTCTTGCATCCACATCAACCTGAGTATAATCTTTAAACTGATATGAACTACTAAAACCCTGTACTATAGAACTCTGTTTTTTTGCACCAAGACTAAGAACATCACCCTTAGAAACTAAATATCTCACCCAGGCTTGTCCGTCCTGATTTCCTGATTGAGAA
>JBILFC010000104.1:0-9216 GCA_044351785.1 Bdellovibrionota bacterium | reverse complement strand
ACAATGCAAGATAGTAAATATCCACCAGGTTATGTACCACTTACTCATCATAGCCTTGCAGGATTTTCTGCTAATGGTGAAGGTAAGTCAATGAGACAGAATAATGGTGGTGGCGGAAGGCCAAGATCTGGAGGAGAGGGGAATCATGGTGGTAGAGGACGAAGACCAGATCAACAACGCCGTCCTATGAAACCTAGAATGAATGGTGGTGGGATGAGGGATTAGGGAAAAGGTTTATGACCTTTCCTTTTTTTGATTCTTCTTTGTAATCTGTTTCAAATATATTTGATCTAATAGCTCCGAGTGAGTTATCGGTTGAGCCTTTAATGAGCAAATATTTATTTGAAAGCTCTTTGAGCATATTCTCGCTTGAGTTACCCATTAAGAATATAATCCTGCTTAGGCTTGTAGCTATTAATGGGGATTCGTCCCATATCCAGCAACTCTGGTAGTCTTTAATAGGGTAACCAGTTAAGGAGCTTATAGTGTCTGCTATCCCATCTTGTTCTCTATAGTTATAATTAATAAAATCTCCTGTATGGCCTATGGAGATTATTTCATCTGAACTTTGTTCGGTTGGAATATTAAAAAGGATACTCTTATTGGATCTTGGATGTTTGATGGGTATTTGCCAAGGACTCTCATCATCTCTGGTTCCGACTATGAGGTATTGTTCCCCGATACGAATTAGTGTTTTAAAAGTATTTTCATTCTTAACGATTTCTTTTGCCTTTTCAAGAGCATATCCTAAAAGAATCGCACTAAGGTCTAGGCTTGAACCAAATTCAGAAATATAGGCTGTATCTTCAGTCCAGTTTAGATTGTGGAAATTTGAAAGTTCCAATGCTTTTTTAATCTGAAGATCAGAAGGGATTAATCTTGGATTTAGATACCATGCTTCCTTTAATGCTCCGTTTAGGCAATTAAATGCACCTTTACTTTTTTCATAAACAGATTCTACAAATTCTAAGATCGCAGCTACTTCTTCATCAATCTCTACTACTGAAATTCCAGCATTTTTATTTAACTTTGAAATTATACTGCTTTCATTTTTAAAAAATTTTATATGAATCCTATTAAATTCCTTTTCCAGTAACAGAAATAATTTCTCTGCTTGGCTGTTTGTGTTTAGATATGAGGTGACATCAATGATGTGACCTAGGGATCTAAATTGATAGTTGAATTCTTGCATGTAGATTTTCTATGCCCTGCCTTTGGAGTATCTTATTTAGAAGACCAATCTCCTTAAATGGACTCAAGCTCTTTATCAATTGTGAAGGTTGATAGGCTGGGTAAATTGGTGGCCAAATAGATTCTTAGTATTTTTAGGGTCTTAGGAAGTTATCAAGGTTTTTTCGAGTATATATTTAGATAGACTCTTGCTTTTTTCTGCGATTTATTATTTGTAAGCGCCGGAATTTATTTGTTTTAGTTTATTTATTTGGTGGGATGCCCGAGTGGCTAAAGGGGACGGGCTGTAAACCCGTTGCGCTACGCGCTACATAGGTTCGAATCCTATTCCCACCAGTTTTTAAATTTGTTCTTGAGCTATTAGACCTAGCCGTTTTAATATGTTAAAGAACTTTACCAATTTTTATGCGGGAGTAGCTCAGTTGGTAGAGCATCAGCCTTCCAAGCTGAGGGCCGCGAGTTCGAGTCTCGTCTCCCGCTCCATTCGCCCTATTTTACCATAGGTAAAGATAGGGCGCCCTGAGCGAGCATAGCGAGTCGAAGGGTTGCTGTTATGTCCCCCGTCGACTCGCTATGCTCGCTCAGGGGGCTTAAGACAGTACTCACGTACTTTCTTAAGCCCACGTGGCTCAGTGGTAGAGCACTTCCTTGGTAAGGAAGAGGTCACGAGTTCAATCCTCGTCGTGGGCTCCATTATTTCAATGACTTAGCAACCTAACTTAAACTGACTTGAACTAGTGCTATAAAATTAGTGCGTAAATGTTCAAGCTCTGATACTTCTCAATCTCTGGTGCTCGGTGTTTGCATCTTAATTGTTATAAACGTTTATTTAAATTCCCTAAAATGGCCTTTGAGACCAAAAAATTAGCAAAGACAGAGAGCAATCTAAGAGTACTTCCATCCTTAGCAATCGTAGCACCTCGTGAAAAACCTTTAGCAAAGAAGAAAGAACTGAAAGGCCCACTCTGGACTTCTTCTCAAAGACAGATGCATTCGTTGCACTATTCTATAAGCTATAGAGGCTCATTTAAACCAGAGCTACCTGATTTTTGTATTAGACGTTATTCAGCAGAAGGTGATGTTGTTCTTGATCCATTCTCAGGAAGAGGAACCACCTCATTTCAAGCGGCATTATTGGGGAGAGTTCCAGTAGCCTCAGATTTAAATCCACTTTGTGGCCTATTCGCGCAGGCGAAACTTTTACCAGCTACTTTAGATGAAGTTGTAATTCGCCTTCATGAGTTTGACTTCCTTAGGCCTGTGCCTTTAACGGCCTATAAGGACATGCTCTCGCCATTTTATCATCCTAGTACTTACCGAGAGCTTATAAACCTAAAATTGGCTATAAGGAGGAATCCTGATCGCATAAATAGGTTCATAGAAATGCTTGCAGTATCTAGACTTCATGGACATTCTCAGGGCTTTTTTTCAGGTTACTCTTTCCCTCAGATTTCAATACCTCCTGAAAGACAAAGACTAATTAATGCTAAAAGAAGGGAGGATCCTTCTTACAGAGCTATTGCGCCGAGAATAATTAAAAAAGCAGCACAAGTATTTAGAGATCCCCTTAATTCTAAATTTTTTGATTTTTCTGAAAGGGCTGTTATCCAGAATGCAGATGCTAGAAATTTAGATTATCTAGGTGAGAATGCCGTAGACTTTATACTTTGTTCTCCACCATTTCTAGATAAGGTTGATTATCTTACTGATAACTGGCTTGAGTTCTGGTTTACTGGAATTAACCCTAGGCCATTTGAGGCACAAATGCTTAAGACATCTAGTGTGCATGAATGGAGATCATTTATGCGAGATGTTCTTCGGGAGCAGCTTCGGGTCTTAAAACCTAATTCGTATGCTGTTATAGAAGTCGGAGATGTAGAGACAGATCAGGGACCTGTGATGCTTGATGAAGTTTTAGCAGAGGAAGCAGCAAGAGTTTCATACAAAGATAAATATTTTAGAGTTGAAGAAGTCCTAATTAATCAACAAAACTTTTCAAAGTTATCTAATTGTTATCAAGTGGAGAATAATAGAAAAGGTACTAATACTAATAGACTTGTTGTTTTATCATGTAGTGCATCTTCTAGGCCAAAAATTAACAGAATATAAAGCTTGGTGAATTATGAGACTCGATGAAACTTTCATGACGTTTCTACTTAATCACCAGAGAAAGAATAAAAGAACATTAAACTTCCTAATCCTTATGGAGTCTATTATGACTGCCGCTAGGAGGATAGATCATGCCTATAAATCTGGAGCTCTTCAGCAGACTTTAGGTGAAGCTGGTAAGGTTAACGTGCAAGGTGAGTCTGTTATGGAGATGGATCTGATGGCACATGAGATTGTGCTTCACTATCTTCGAGAATCAAGACAAGTCATGGAGGTCACTAGTGAAGAGGTTGAGGAGGAGATTAGGCTTAATGAAGATGGGCGTTACATAGTGTATTTTGATCCAATAGATGGATCAAGTAATGTTAAGCATAGTTTACCAGTTGGATTTTTATTCGGGATAGTCAAAAGAGATCTGGATAGTCCTGAGACCTATCGTCTTAGGTCTGGTAGAGAATTTATTGCTGCTGGTATGTTTTTAATTCCTTCAGGCTTATTTACTTTTGCACTTAGAAACTCCGGTACCTATAGATTTATTATGGATGAAACTGGAACATATGTTCGACCTAAAAAGCTTATGTTGCCAGAAAAATCTAAATCATGGGAGCTATGCTGGAATGTTTCAAATCGTACAGCCTATAATGCTAATGTTAAGAATTGGCTTGATAAGCAAGAGAGTGAATACAACTTTAGATATGCGGGTTCATTGGTCGTGGATTTTCATAGATTACTTCATAATGGTGGCATGTTCCTTTATCCTTCTATAGTTAATCATGCTGACGCAAGTAAAAATAAGCCTGAGGGTAAGTTAAGGCTTTTATATGAAGCGGCAGTTGTAGCCTTTATGGCTCACGAAGCGGGAGGAATGGCGGTGGATGAGAATGGGAATAATCTGTTAGATGTAGTCCCCACTGATAGGCATCAGAGAAGTGCTTTGTATGTCGGCAATAAAGAAATGGTAGAGGCGATATCAGAGGTACTTAAATCTAGGACTTAAGTACCCCCGGTGGAAATTTAGAAGCTTATCTTTAAAGCTGATGTTACAAGTACATCGTTCTTCTCTTTACCTAAGGCAGGCTCACTATTAAATCTATCTTGAATAGAAGTTACTAAAGCAAGTGTAGATGTTAGAGATGCTTCAAGTCCAATTGTGCCAACAGCAATGTATTGATCTGTGTTGTCAGTATCCAATAAAAATTCCGCATTCTGAAATACTTTAGCAGTTTCGCTTAGCTTCCAAGAAAAGTCATTTGCTATTCTAGCAGCTAGAAAGTTTTCTTTTACATCGAGTTTTTGCCATACATAAGCAGGCCCACCTTCAAGAGATAACTCCACATCATCATTCTTTACTAGGTAGTATCCAAGTCCTGGATTAAGTACTGCTCTATAGTCAATATCTGCGATTTCATCGCTCATAAAAGACCCACCGACACCAGCATAGAGTCTATCTGATAGTAGTCTATTATATCTCGCGGTAGATCTGACATATCTTTGAGTTTTTTCATTTTCTTGTTCACCGTCTGCACCAGTGATGTTGAATTTGTAGATGTCAGAATCAATTTCTCTTTTCGCATCAAAGCTACCAGTTAGTAGTCTTGCACTGACATTTCCGCTAGTTAGGTTAAAGCCAAGTGCACTGCTTAGATCCCAAGCACCTGGTTCTTTTACTACAGGTGCACATGCTGGAGCAGGTGCTGCCTTTTCTTTTACGGAGCCTGTGCTCATAGATCCTAGGTCCTGTGCAAGTAGTGGTTGCGCAAGCACAAATGTAGAACAAAGTGCTAGAGCAGTATTCTTGAGTATACTCATGTTGTAATCCTTTTTTGTTTCTATTAGCGACAGACTTAATCATGGGTTAGATTGGTGCGCAATAATAAAATTTAAAAAGTTAATTTATGAATGCGCTAGATAAAAAAGTTGGTTGGGGACCATTTAATAAAGATGAATTAGGTACTCAGCAGCGAGAAATTTATGTTTGTACTTTTTCTCTTTTAGCAATTTTAGTTGGCAGTGATGGTGACTTAAGTAAAGAGGAGCTTCATTTAATAAGTCAGTTAATTAAACAGACATTAAAGCTTGATGATCAGAAGAGAGTTTTTGTTCAGTCCGTATTTAATGAAACGAAGAGATGTAATGTTGATTTCATAGAGATGGTGAATCGATATAAGAATTCTCTCTCAGCAAAGCCCGAGATGTATCAGTGGTTAATGGATGTCTTAGTTAGATTGGCATTAGCAGATGGAGTTTATACGGATGAAGAGCATGAGTTGTTAAAACTTGCCTGTAAAACACTTGGTTTATCAGAGGATCGTATTAATAAAGTAGCTAGCGCACATGGTAAAACTAATATTGCCGAGTATTATAAAATTTTAGGATTAGCTAATGGCTCGTCATTAGAAGAAGTTGAATTGGCATACGAGAAGTTAATGGCACAATATGATGTAAAGAAGATGGTAGAACTTGGATTAGCTAAGGAATTGATTGATATTGCGAGTGAGCGCCAAGGTGTATTTATGCAAGCATTCTTAGGTATTAAAAGTGGGAGTAAGTAGATTGAAGTCTAGTGTCGTTGATAAGTTTTTAGGTGTTTGTAAAGAGCTTAGTGAGAGTTGTTCAAATGTTCGCTTAGAAGATAAATCTATAATGATTTATAATCCATTAGAATATGCATGGGCTCCTTTTAGTGAGTATGTCAGAACTTGCTTGACTCCAAGTTCTAAAAATTTATTGTTGGGTATGAATCCAGGTCCCTTTGGGATGGCGCAGTCGGGAGTCCCTTTTGGCGATACGGTTTTAGTGAGCGAGTTTATTGATATAAATATGCCTGTTTCTAAGCCGAAGAAGGAGCATCCGAAGAGACCTATCGATGGATTTGATTGCAAGCGACGTGAGGTAAGTGGTTCTAGGCTTTGGGGCTGGGCTCGGGAAAGTTTTAAAAATAAAGATAATTTCTTTAAAGATTATTTTGTTTGGAATTACTGCCCTCTAGTTTTTATGGAAGAGAGTGGTGCGAATAAAACTCCAGATAAATTATCACCTGTTGAGCGAGAGGAAATATTCTCCTACTGCGATAAGGCACTAAGCTCATTAATAGACCTAGGTGAGTTTAGGACACTTATAGGGGTGGGTAAGTTTGCAAGGAAGAGGTTAGAGAGATTAGCTTCAAGTGAACATATCGTGGGGGATATTCTTCATCCAAGTCCTGCTAGTCCAAAAGCCAATAAGGATTGGACCGGAGAAGTTACAAAATCATTAATAGCGCTAGGGGCGCCCATCAATTCCGCTTGATTTTCTCTCGACACTAATAACCCCTTTGACCTTTTCAATGCTTTTTAGAAGAGTATTTAATTGCGTGGCATTTTCAACTCGCATGTCGAAGGTACAGAGGGACTGTTGATCTGATTTAGAGAGAATTTGTGCGTTAGCGACATTTGCTCCAACTGCAGAGATAGTTTGAGTTAGTGCTGCTAGTACGCCAATCCTATCTTCGCAAAGAATCTCCAAAGTGACGTTTCTTGTTGTTTTTATAGTCGAATCCCATTCTACTTCTATCAGTCTTGTTGGATCAAAGCTCGTTGCTTGAGGGCAGTTTCTGTTGTGTATAATAACTCCCCGACCTCTTGAAATAAATCCTACTACAGGGTCTCCCGGCAGGGGTTCACAGCATCTGGCGAATCTAAAAACTAAATCATCCATTCCCTGAATTTTAATGCCAGCACTATCCTTAAGTACTTTAGCTGCTTTCTGGAATATTTTTTGAAGAATTGATTCTTCTTTGCCTAAACGCTCATCAACGTTACTGATTTCTGGTGAAAGTTTGATTACAACAGATTTTGGAGACAGCTTTCCATATCCAATTTCTGCATAAAGTGAATCTAGATCTTTCACATCGAATTCAGAAAAAGTTTTTTCCAGTGATCCGTCTTTGATTACAGAGGCTAAAGATTTCTTAACTTTTCTTAGGTCTTTAATTAAATATTCTTTCCCAATTTCTATAGATCTTAATCGTTCCTGATTCCTTACGTGTGCTCTAATTCTTTGTTTCGCTTTGTTTGTTACAACAAGTGATAACCAATCTTTTCCAGGAGTCTGAGTATCAGATGTTATAATCTCAACGGAGTCACCATTTCTAAGTTTGTAAGTTAACGGTGCATGTTGGCCATTTATTCGTGCACCAACGCACTTACTGCCAACGTCAGTATGGATATGATAAGCAAAATCAATAGGAGTGGCATCTCTTGGAAGTGCAACTAGATCTCCTTTAGGACTAAAAACAAAGACTTCTTCCGTAAATAAATCACCTTTAACAGAAGATAAAAACTCATGAGGATCTTTAAATGCTTTCTCTGATTCTACTAAGTCTTTTATCCAGTTTAGTTCAACAGATTTTGTTCGTTTTCTTTTTCCGTCGGTTTTATTTTCTCCGGGAGTTTCTTTATACACCCAGTGTGCAGCAATTCCTCTTTCTGCAACTTCATGCATGTCGGATGTTCTAATTTGTACTTCTATCCTATGTGCTCTTGGACCAATTAGAGTGGTATGGAGCGACTGATACCCATTTTGTTTGGGCATTGCAATATAGTCTTTAAATCGCCCTGGCACAGGCTTCCATCCAGCATGCATAACTCCTAATGCAGCATAACAATCCATAGGAGTAGAGACCATAATACGGAATGCAATAAGGTCGTAAATTTCATCGAAATCTACCTTACTATGCTTCATCTTTTGATAAATTGAATAGAAATGCTTAGGTCGCCCAAGTACGGTTCCGGTAATATTATTTTCTTTTAGTTCTTTGTTTAACAAGGCAACTACTTCTAGAATATATGCTTCTCTTTCTTTCTTTGAAGAGGCGACTTTTGCTTTGATGTCTTGGTACGCTGCAGGATCAAGGTAACTTAGACAAAGGTCTTCTAACTCTGATTTAACCCAATAAATACCGAGACGATGGGCAAGAGGAGCATAAATATCTAAAGTCTCTTGAGCAATTCTTGCTCTTCTTGCATCACTTAAAAATTCCAGTGTTCGCATATTATGGGTACGATCACAAAGCTTTAGAAGTAAAACTCGTAAATCCTTAGCCATTGCTAAAAGCATTTTTCTAAAGTTTTCAGCTTGAGCTTCTTCTTTGGAGATAAATTTTACTTGGCTCAGTTTTGTGACCCCATCGACAAGATCAGCAACAATTGGTCCAAAGTTAATTTTAATATGATCTAGTGTTACATCCGTATCTTCAACTGTGTCATGAAGTAGGGCAGTGGCAACCGAGGGTGCATCAAGTCTCATCTTAGTTGCTAAGAAGGCTACTTCTCTAAGGTGTGTAATATAGGGTTCACCTGAAGCTCTAGTTTGTCCCTTGTGGTGCTCTAATGCAAAAGAGTGAGCTTTTCTAAGCAGCTCTATATCTCCTTCGGGAGAATAGGAGCTGAAGCTTGATATGATTTCTTGTAGTTCCAATTATTTAAACTTATTTTAAATTATCCTAACAATTAGATGCACAAAATCTACCTAACTAACCATAGTAGGTTAATAAAAATTACAATTAATTAGGACAGTTACTCTATCTTAAAAGATACTTAAAATACAGAATAAACTAAGAGAGGGCTTAGTTTAGGGTAGTATCATCAGAGTCTGAGGAGTCTTCCCCGCGTTCTCTAGGGAACCGAACCTTCCCATCAGCAATTTCTCTTAATGCTGAAACTACTGGTCTATTACCTTTGGTATCGGTAACTGCTTTAGCACCTGCATATATCTGTTTAGCTCTTTTAGCCGCTAATCTGACTAGTGAAAATCTATTTTCTTCGTTTATTAAGCAATCTTCTATTGTAATTCTAGCCATAAATTCTTAAGTTAAATGTTCTGGATGAGTTTGAAACTATATATCCGTAGGTTAATACTACCTTTTTTGCCACTGAT
>JBILFC010000347.1:0-2871 GCA_044351785.1 Bdellovibrionota bacterium | reverse complement strand
GGGCATCGAATCTCCCGTCTACATTGCATCGCCTGATTTAATACAAGCGTTATTCTCTCCTCATGCACAAAACAACTTCCCTGAAATTAGTGTAGGTAATCTATCTCACGAAAATGGCCCGAAAATAGGACTTTCTCCAGACATGCTATTCTCTAGGCACTGTGCAATCCTTGGGAGTACTGGTGGAGGAAAAAGTAACTCTGTATCAACGATCCTAGAAGAATGCTTAAAGTATAAATCTAAGATGATTCTAATTGATGCAACCGGTGAATACAAATCTTTTAGCGGAAAATACGTTAAGCATCTTCATATTGGTAGGACTTCGGAAGTTAATTCAGAAGCGGTCAACTCAAAGGAAGTAGCAGTTCCATATTATCATCTTACGGAAGCAGATCTTACAGGGATGTTTAAACCAACTGGTCAAGCACAAGCTCCCAAGCTAAGAGCAGCAATGAAGAGCTTAAAACTGGGAATTCTCTGCCCCAGCCTACAACTAGATGGCTACATAATAAAATCTGATAAGGACAGGAGATTCTACGACGCTGAATTCCAACGCCATATTAAGGCCTTGAACAATCCCCTAGCTATCTTTGATGTTTCGAAACTCCCGCAACAAATTGAAAACGAATGCGTTAAGCCAACGCGGAGTCCCACAGAACCATATTTCTGGGGAGCAGTTAATCCGATAGAACAAGCATACTGCACCTCCTTAACTATAAGAGTTACGGATATCATAAATTCGCCGGAACTAACTTGTATCTTCAATCCTGGGAAACTACCTTCTCTTTTAGATGAAATATCCTCATTTATTGATGATACAGAAACCAGACTTCTTAGAATATCATTAGAGTCCCTACCTTTTGTTTACAACACTAGAGAACTCGTTTGTAATGCAATCGGTAGACAAGTTCTTCACCTTGCAAGAACTGGCAGGTTTAAAGAAGTACCAATTTGCGTATTTGTAGATGAAGCACATCACTTCCTAAAAGAACACTTAGAAGATGATCCTAATCTACCCAGTATTGACTCTATGGCACTAATCGCTAAAGAGGGGAGAAAGTACGGGGTAGCGCTTTGTCTCGCCACTCAAAGGCCTAGAGATTTACCAGAAAGCATACTCAGTCAGATGGGCACTTACTTTATACACAGAATCTCAAATGCTTCTGACAGGAAGATTATAGAATCAGCTTCGGGCTCATGCGAACATGGCACCTTGGAGATTCTCCCAACTTTAAGACCTGGTAAATGTATTATTCTAGGGAACGCAGTACCTTTTCCTCTGCTAGTACAAGTAAGGAGACCAAACACGCCTCCTTACTCCGAATCACCAAGTTTTATAGACCACTGGAGATTATAGGCCAAGCTCTTTAACCACGCTCTCTACGATGTCGTCTGGATCGGGAGATACGTCAATTCGAATTGCTTCCTTACGGTCTGGTTCTTCTAAAGTTTCAAACTGACTCTTTAGAAGTCCTGGTGGCATAAAGTGATCTTTTCTTGCGTTCATTCGCTCTTCAATCAGATCAAAATCACCGGCAAGATAAATAAATGTAATATGATTTTTACCTCCTCTAAGAATATCCCTATAAGATTTTTTTAGAGCGGAGCAGGCCAATACTGGAACGTGACCTTCTGCAGACTTAGCATGAATAAAATCACTCATACCCTGTAACCATGGAATCCTATCTTCATCATCTAATGGTATTCCCTTGCTCATCTTCTCTATATTAGCAGGAGGATGAAACTGATCAGCGTCATGAAATTCCAAGGAAGCTCTTGCAGCCAACTTCTCACCAACGGTACTTTTTCCAGAACCAGAGACTCCCATTACTACAATGGCATCCATGGGATAGGTAGTTTTACAAACGGCAATAGACATATTATGCATATAAAGAGTTAAATTTACTTCGATACTTTTCCACTAATATGATAAATAAATCAAGCTCATGGAATCATTGATTTAACAATAGCCGCAAGCTAAGCACCTATTAACATTAAGATTTTAGCAATAAAAACACATCTCAAATGACAGATAAAATTGGAATAATTCTAGTTGGAGGTACGGGTTATGGAGCCAAGGAATTTATTAGGCTGAGCCTAAACCATCCCAAACTTGAACTTGCTCAGATCTACTCAAGGAGTGAGTCAGATCACAGCATAGATTCTATTCATAGAGAGTTATCACACTTAACACATTTAAAATTTAGTTCTGCGCTAGACCTAGATATCCTATCTAAATACGAACATAAATTCTTTGTACTAGGCCTACCCCACGGCGAGAGTCAAAACTTTATAGAATTACATTTTGAAGAATGCAAAATTAATAACATCCACATCATCGATCTAAGTGGTGACTTTAGAATAAAAGAAAAAACAGTAAGAGAACTTTGGTACCCAACAAAAACCACTATCAATGAGGATGTTTTTAACTCCTTCACATACGGACTAAGCGAAATAAACAAAGAAAGCATCAAGACAGCAACTCATATTGCAAACCCTGGATGCTTTGCTACAGGTGCTATTATCTCTCTATACCCCCTTACTAAAAATTTAAGCGCTGAGATAGTAAATATCTCAGTAGATGGGAAATCAGGCTCTTCTGGTGGTGGAAAGAGTCCAAAGAGTGCCTTTCATCATCCAGAGTTAAATGGATCTGCATTTTCATATAGTGCCTTAAATCATAGGCACGAAGCTGAAATGAAAGAATGCTTAAACATACAAGATAATAGTAGCTTTGCTTTTGCTCCGCACGTTATCCCCATAAGTAGAGGGATGTTAGTCTCATCTTATATATTCATGAAGACTGAAATTTCGGAAGATAGGATCAATAGTCTCTTTAAACAGGAATATGAAAACAGTCCCTTTGTTAGG
>JBILFC010000321.1:0-3184 GCA_044351785.1 Bdellovibrionota bacterium | reverse complement strand
TTACTAGATAAAGAACTTTTTAATGCCTAACCTTAATATTGCCACAAGTTCATTAAATTTAACCCCCTTAGATTGGGCGGGTAATGCTCGAAGTATATGCTCGGTAATTGATGATTCTAGGAATGCTGGCGTAGAACTGCTTTGTTTTCCTGAGCTTACAATTAGTGGTTATGGATGTGAAGATATGTTCTTCGCTGATTGGGTAATAGATAAGGCAATCAATGAGCTCCTAAAAATAAGAGATTATTCAAGCAATATAACATGTGTTGTAGGTTGCCCATTTATTTTTAAGGGGCTCCGATATAACTGTGCGGTTGTTATATCTAACGGCAAGATTATTGGCATAGTTCCCAAGCAGAATTTAGCTAATTCGGGTGTCTACTATGAGTCGAGATGGTTTACTCCATGGATGGGAGAAGTAGACTCTCTTGAATTAAAGGGAGAAAAGATTCCATTTGGGAAACTTATTTTTAATTTAAAAAATATCAAATGGGGAATTGAAATCTGTGAAGATGCTTGGGTGAGTTCACGGCCGTTATCGGAGTACGCTAAACAGGGAGTTTCTTTTGTTCTAAATCCAAGTGCTAGCCATTTTACTTTAGGTAAGTTTGGTCAAAGGCTTGCATTGGCTAAAAAAGCTAATAGTTTAGTAGATGATTTAGTCTATGTGTATGCTAATCATCAAGGTAATGAGGCTGGAAGACTAATTTATGATGGGGGAAGTTTTATCTCTCGGGGACAGGATTTACTTACTTCTACTAAGCGGTTTTCCTTCAGAGATTATGAAATTGTAAGTAGTAATTTAGAGTTTGATTGCAAGGAGATTGCTTCATCTGATGCTAATTATTGTTTAATAGAAATTTCAGATTATCCGGTGGAATCACGAGTAGCTTTAGCATCTGAATTTTATGACCCTTATCTTTCAAAAGAGGAGGAGTTTACGCAGTCCGTTAGCTTGGCTCTTTTTGATTATCTACGAAAGTCTAGGCATAAAGCTTTTGTGATTTCTTTAAGTGGTGGTGCGGATTCTTCAGCGTGTGCGGTTCTTTCTTATATCGCCTTAAAATTAGCCATGATGGAACGAGGTGATGACTATGTGAGAAAAGTATTAAGGCAAGAGGAGCATAATGGGATTAATTTTAGCGAAGCAATAATATGCGCCTATCTTGGAACGAAGAATAGTTCTATAAAGACTTATGATGCCTCCGAGTCTTTAGCTAATGATATAGGAGCTAGATTCTTAAGTTACGAGATTGATGATGTAGTTAAATCCTATACTGATAAAATAGAAAATACATTTAAAGATTTATCTTGGGCAAATGATGATATCGCGTTACAGAATATTCAAGCTAGATCTAGAGGTCCACTAGTATGGTTGCTAGCTAATCTCTCTGGTGGCTTATTATTGGCAACTAGTAATAGATCGGAGGCGGCTGTTGGATATACAACTATGGACGGCGATACTTGTGGAGGTATTAGTCCAATCGGAGGCATTAATAAATCATTTTTGCTTAGTTGGTTAAAGTGGTTTTCCGAATCTAAGAATCATAATTATGGAGAGTTTCCTGGTCTTAAGAAGGTGTTAAGCAATAAGCCAACTGCTGAGCTTAGACCTAGTGAGATGAGTCAGTCTGATGAGGCTGATTTAATGCCTTATGAGATACTTGATTTTATAGAGAGGGAGTTTTTGATTGCAAGGAAAACTGAGGAAGAGTTAGTTAGTGCTGTGATGTTAAAGTTTGGTAGAGATATGGAATCCTCAAGGAGTATGGTGAGTAAGTTTTTAAATTTATGGACTATAAATCAGTGGAAAAGAGAGCGGTACGCACCATCATTTCATGTAGATGAGGAGAGTTTAGATCCTAAGTCTTGGTGTCGCTACCCAATACTTTCAGCGAGGTTAGTATGAATTTAGTAATTACATTTTTATTTGTTGCTAGTATTATTTATGGGGCATTCACCGGAAGTATTGCTTCTGTTTCAGATGTCAGTATGCAGTCAGCGAAGGATGCTGTAACGCTTGCTTTAGGTTTAATTGGGGTTATGTCATTTTGGTTGGGCTTAATGAAGGTTGTTGAGAAGGGTGGGGGAGTTGAATTCGTGGGTAGGGTGATAGCACCTGCTCTTAAGAAACTTTTTCCTGATATTCCTGATGGGCATCCAGCATTTGGTGCGATAGTTATGAATTTAGCTACTAATGTACTTGGTCTTGGTAATGCGGCAACTCCATTTGGTCTAAAAGCTATGGAGTCTTTAAAGACATTAGGGAATAAGGCCGGTGAGGCTACGCATGCAATGTGTATGTTCTTAGCAATTAATACGTCTGGGGTAGCAATACTGCCACTTGGAGTGATTGGTGTGAGAGCGGCTGCAGGTTGTACTGATCCAGTGAGCATTTGGATTCCTACTTTAATAGCTACAACAGCGTCTACTGTTACAGGAATCTTAACCTGTCTAGTTTGTAGAAGGTTTTCTCCTGCTAGTGAGCTAGTACCGGTGGAATTTGTTAAGTCTGAAGAGTCCATTAAAAAAGAAGTTGAGCTATCTGTAGCTTTAAAGTTTACTAAGAATGCTTTTGTCTTGATGTGTATTGCTCTCTATGGATTGGCTTTATTTCTAGCCTTTAGTAGGTCAGAATCAATCTCTGTATTCTTGATAGAGAATTATTTTAAATTTTGGTTAATACCAAGTTTAATTCTTTTTATTATTTTATTTGGTACCTATAAGAGAATTTCAATATACGAGACGATTGTTGAGGGAGCAAAAGAGGGATTTCAATTGGCTGTAACCATAATTCCTTTTTTGGTTGTGGTTCTTGTGGCAATTGGAGTTAGTAAGGCAAGTGGTTTATTTGCTTTATTCTCTGGTCTTATTGAGCCTTTTAGTTCGCTTGTTGGAATTCCAGCAGAGGCAGTGCCGATGGCGATTATAAGACCACTTTCTGGTACGGGTGCTTTTGCATTGATGAGTGAGGTTGTATCAAGTGCACCTAATTCTTATGCCTCATTTGTAGCGTCAGTTATGATGGGAAGTACTGAGACTACTTTTTATGTGCTTTCGGTTTACTTCGGAGCGGTTGGGGTGACGAAGTTTAGATATGCAGTACTTGCGGGGATATTTGCGGATTTAGCGGGCTTAATTACTAGTGGGTTGGTGAGTCAGTGGTGGTGGGGGTAGGGGGGGG
>JBILFC010000069.1:0-11460 GCA_044351785.1 Bdellovibrionota bacterium | reverse complement strand
TTAAGAAATAAGATAATTGATATTGTTAGAAAGGATAAGCGGGATCGACTAGTGGGAGTAGATAATTATGATGATCCAGTTGTAAATGCGAATTTTAATTCCCTAGGTATATGGTCTAAGTGGTTAAACTCTTGGGGATCTAGTCCTGAGGATCTTTATGAACATAAGGGTTTTTTGGAAAGGGTAGAGGCGTGTATGGAAAAATTACCTGATAATCTTAGACAGGTCTTCATACTTCGTAACGTCGATGATCTAAGTACGGATCAGATTTGTGAAATGTTAGATATTAGTCCTAATAATTTATGGGTTATGCTCTATAGGGGAAGGTTGAGAATGAGGGAGTGTTTAGATAAAAATTGGTTTCAAGCAAAGTCTAAAGTTTAAAGTTATGGAATCGGGAAAACCTGGCCTTTTAAAATCGTTATTTTGTTGTGAAGAATATGCTAAGCGCACATCTAATTGTTGTGATGGTCGATTATGCTTATTTCAAAAGATTGCTCACTTTTTTCATCATTGTTTATGTTTTACTTGTAGAAGATTCTCTTCTCAGCTATCTATAGTAGACTGCGCATGTAAAAAGGTCTTAAATGATAAACCGACGGATTCATGTTGTATGAGTAAGGAAGCTAAGGAAAGAATTAAAAAGAATCTTGAGAATACAGAGTAGAATAAAATTATTTTCTTTAGCGCAGTTCCTTACGGTAGGTTTTTATAGTTTTATTCTGGGTTCTTTCCCAATTTATCTTTCAGATATTGGCCTTAGTAGTACTGAGATAGCATGGGTAAATGTTCTCGGTACGGTGGTTTTTATGTCAGGTGGTTTTGTCGTGCTTCACATCATGTCAGAAAAGCTTACTGCAAAGAAGATAATTTATTGGTCTTCTTTTTTATCTTTACCTATTTTTTATTTGTTTTTAAGTGCTCGTGGGGTGGTGCTAGTCACTATCACTTGGTTTCTATTCAGTATTTGTACGGTGTTCACTCAGACTCTATTAGATGTTCATCTACTTCGTTGTAATGAAAGAGGGGAGATGAGGTATGAGAGAATTAGGGCTTGGGGTTCGATTATACTTGGATTTGTAGTGATTAGAAGTTTAATAAGTCTTAAGATTGCTAGCTATATTGAAACTCCTCCTCTTCACGATTCTGATTTAAAACTTGGTCATAGCGTTTTTAAGCTTCCAGTGATTCTTTTGCTAATTTCTGCTGCGGCATTATTTATGTCCCATGCGCCTTTGTATGTATATCAATCTCTTTATTTAAGGGCCTTGGGTTGGAGTTCTACAGAGATTTCGATTGCTTTAAATTTATCTGTTTTTGCGGAAGTTTTATTCTTTCTTAATTTTAAGCGACTCGAAAGATTTATGAAGCTAGAGACTATTTTAATTCTTAGTGCATTGTGTACCATGCTTAGGTGGTTGATGATGGGTTTGAGTACAAATTTTTATATAATACTGCTTAGTGAGTTGCTTCATGCTTTTTCCTTCGGTGGGGTTTTTCTAGCATCAATAAGACTCGCATATAATTATTTCCCCGAGCCTTTTAAGGGCAAGTCCCAGGGGATACTTTCTTTATTTGGATCTGGACTGGGGTCTTTATTAGGCCGTTATGGAATAAAGGAAGTAGGTACTTGGTACACCGACTACAGTCAGTATAACCAGATGTTTTTATTAGGATTCTGGGTGGCTTTGGTGGGGTTGGTATCATCATCATTTTTATTGAAAGTAAATAAATCCAAATAGAAAAGAATTTTTCACAATTTTTTATTCCACCTGGTAATAATAGCTTAAAAGTGTTTGGAGCTATTTGATTTTCTTTCTCTTGAGGAGATTTAGAATGTCAGGGGATAGTAGACGGACGGTAGTGCTTGTTCATCGAAACAAGTGGGCTTTCAAATCATTCATTGCCTATTTCGAAGGCAAAGGGTTTGAAGCTGCGGCCTATGAGTTTCCATCCGCGTTTTACGAAGAGTGGAGAGATCGTATTCGAACTCACTCGAGTTCTGAGAGGAATTGGCCGATTTTTGTGATCGGGATGCAGTTTGCCGCTGGGAGTTCGACAGGTGGTGATATTGTAAATTCCTTGAAAGGAGCCAAGGTCCCCGAAGATCGGATTGTGCGCATCTCTACTGAGGAGACACACGCGAAAGATTGTGTGTTTTTGGATATCAACGATTTTCAATCTTCTTGGGATCACTTGGCCAGGGTGATTGAGCAAAGGACGGCATCAACTTGATTTTAAAGTGTTCCCGAGCCTCTCCTCAAAACACCGGTTTTAAAAAACGGTGTTTCAGAAGGGGCTCTGGACACTTTTTCTTCTCTTTTTATTGGGCAAAGGCATACTTCGACAAGCTCCACTCTGCCAAAGCCTCGTCGCAGGCAGGGCAGGCCCCTTCTACCTTCCCGAACTTACCGGCCTTGGCGGTAAAAACAAACCCTACGAATCTGCACGACTTAAATAAGCCCCGGTCTCAGTATCAACCACAACCTTATCACCAACTTTCATAAATCCAGGTACGTTTAAGTTAAGTCCTGTATCAGTAGTCGCTGGCTTAGGAGAGTTACTTGCAGTAGCTCCTTTAATTTCTGGCTGTGTTTCTATGATTGTAAGAATCACAGTTTTAGGAATATCTATGCTAATAGGAATATCATTGTAAGTTGCCATCTGAACAACCATACCATCTTGAAGATAGTATGCGTTATCACCGACAAGCTCTTTATTGAGGGCAACTTGATCATAAGTTTCAGCATTCATGAAATGATAGCCATCATCATCAGAATAAAGAAAAGTTGCATTAAATGAAAATACATCTGCTTCTGGAATATCTTCAGTGGAACTGAATCTATCTTCACACTGATTTCCAGTCATTATGTTTCTAAGCCTTACTTGAACAAAGGCTCTTAAGTTCCCAGGAGTTCTATGTTGAAACTCCATAACCGCATGTGGTGCACCTTTATAATCAATGACTTTACCTTTTCTGATATCTTTTGCTTTCATGTTTCGTCTATTTAAATTAAATACTCTTATGATCATAAAAAAAAGGGCAAAAAATGTCAAAGTTTGAAGCTGTAATCTTCGATATGGATGGGACACTCCTGGATAGCGAGGAATTTGCTCTTATAATATGGACTAGAGCGCTTAAAGAATTCGGTTTTGACTTAAAGAAAGAAACATTTGTAAGTATGGTAGGTACTTCTGTAGATGGAAGTAATAAGATTCTTCAAGATAAATTTGGCCCGTCCCTATCTATAGAGAAGCTTCGAGTATTAAAGAAGGAAATTGAACTTCATTCTCTTGAAACTGAAACGATTGCTTGTAGAAATGGAGCGAAAGAAGCGCTAGAATTTTTAAAGCAGAAAAATATATTGTTTGCTCTTGCTACTTCTACTGAAAAGGATAGAGCTATTGGTAGGCTTAGAAGTTCTGGGCTTTTGAAATACTTTGACGTAATGCTTTGTGGGGACGAAGTTAAGAATCAAAAACCAGATCCAGAAATCTATTTAAAAGTAGCAAGTCTTATGAAAGTAGATATAAAAAATACTTTAATAATAGAAGACTCTCCAAGTGGGGTAAAAGGTGCCCTTAACTCAGGAGCTAGCGTGTGGTGGTTTAAAGACATGGCAGACATAAGCCCTGAACTTAAATCTCAAGTAAGAATCATAGATAGCTTACTTGAGATATGCAAATTAGAATTCTAGGCTCTTGCTAGACCCTTGAGTACAGTAGATAAAATACCACCATCTTTATAGTACTGAAGCTCTACGCCAGTATCAATTCTACTCTTAGTTGAGAATTTCTTCTCTACGCCTGAAGAATCTAGAGCGGTAAAAAGAATTTCAGCCCCAGCTTGCATATCTTTAGGAATATCAAAGGAGAATATCTCGGTTCCAGTTAGGCCAAGACTACTAACTGATTCCTCAGGTAAAAACTGCAAAGGAAGAATACCCATCCCAAGAAGGTTACTTCTATGAATTCTTTCATAGCTCTCAGCAATTACTACCTTTATGCCTTGAAGATATGGCCCTTTTGCAGCCCAGTCCCTAGAGGAGCCACTACCATATTCCTTGCCAGCTAGAATTACTAAAGGAGTATTTTCTTTCTTATACTCCATAGCCGCATCAAAGAAACTCATCTCCTTCCCACTTGGGTGATGAATAGTTAAGTTCCCTTCTTTGTCACCAACCAGTTGATTCTTGATTCTGATATTAGCGAAAGTTCCTCTAACCATTATTCGGTCATTCCCACGCCTAGAGCCGTAACTATTAAATTCATCTTCTGGTACTCCTAAGGATTTAAGATAAGTTGCGGCAGGCGAATTCTTAGCGATATCTCCAGCAGGAGAAATATGGTCAGTAGTAACTGAATCTTTAAATACAGCTAAGACTCTAGCATTTTTAACCTCAGGAACTTTCCCTTCATCGAGAGTAAGATTTTCAAAAAATGGAGGATGCTGAATATAGGTAGAGTCCTTATCCCATGGATATAGCTCTGAGTTAGATGCACTAATTTTCTTCCAAGCATCACTACCAGAAAAAACTTCCTTATACTTTTCTATAAATAATTCTCTAGTTACATTCTTTTTAATAGCATCTTGGACTTCCTGATGCGAAGGCCAGATATCTTTAAGATAAACTGGATTTCCACTAGAATCCTTACCTAGAGCATCTTTAGTAATATCTAAACTAACTGAGCCCAATAAGGCATATGCTACCACTAGCGGAGGAGAGGCTAAATAGTTTGCTCTAGTTAGTGGATGTACCCTACCTTCAAAGTTTCTATTGCCAGATAATACGGCAGAAGCGACTATATCTCCTTCTTTTATGGCCTTTTCAACCTCAGGTTTTAATGGGCCAGAATTTCCAATGCAGGTAGTACATCCATACCCCACGACATTAAAACCTAATTGCTCTAGGTATGGCATAAGACCCGCATTAATTAAATACTGGGTAACCACCGTAGATCCAGGAGCGAGGGAAGTTTTAACATATTTTTTAACACTCAATCCTTTTTCAACAGCTTTTTTAGCAAGTAGTCCTGCAGCAAGCATTACAGATGGATTACTAGTATTAGTACAAGAAGTAATAGCGGCAATTACAACAGCTCCGTGAGAAAGCTCCTCTTCTTTATCACTCCAAATCACTTTCGAGCTTTTGTTTATTTTATCATCATCTAGGCCGAATCCCTTAGGTCCAACCGGAGCTTTTAAAGTTGGAATGAAAGTTGGTCCTACATCTTTTAATGAAATTCTATCCTGAGGCCTCTTAGGTCCAGCAATAGCAGGTTCAATAGTGCTAAGATCAAGTTCAATGACTTCTGTAAACTCAGGATCTGGTGTGTCTTTACTTCTGAAGAGTCCCTGTTCTTTTGAGTATTTCTCCGTGAGATCAATTAATTCTTCAGGTCTTCCTGTGTTTCTTAAGAACTCTAAAGTTAGTTGATCAACAGGGAAAAAGCTCACCGTAGAGCCTTGTTCTGGAGCCATGTTACCGATAGTAGATCTATCAGCAACACTTAAAAAGTCTAACCCAGGTCCAAAGAACTCCACAAATTTATCAACCACGCCTACTTTTCTAAGCATCTCTGTAATCTTTAAAACTAAATCCGTAGCAGTAACCCCCTCTTTTAGTTCTCCTGTCAGTTTAATGCCGATTACATCTGGTAAAAGTAGGTATAAAGGCTGATCAAGCATTACCGCCTCAGCTTCAATACCTCCAACACCCCAAGCTAGAACTCCAAGTCCATTGACCATTGGTGTATGAGAATCCGTTCCGACGCAAGAATCAGGGCAAACAAAATTCTTTTCTCTATCCCAGTATACGCCTTCAGATAGATATTCTAGGTTCACTTGGTGAACAATTCCTGTTGATGGTGGTACTACTCTAAGATTTTTAAACGCAAGTTGTCCCCACTTTAAAAACTGGTAACGCTCTTTATTTCTTTGAAACTCCAACTTTTCATTCATGCTAAGTGCATCTTTAGTTCCAGCAAAATCTACTTGCACGCTATGATCAATTACTAGGTCGCATCTAACAAGAGGATTGATTTTGGCAGGATTTTTTCCGAGCTTTTGCATTGCCTCTCTCATAGTTGCAAGATCAACTACGGCTGGTACGCCGGTAAAATCTTGAAGAACAACTCGTGCTGGCTTATATGGAACTTCTTTTCTATTCTTCTCTTTAGGATTCCAGTTTATTATTTCCTTTAAATGATCTTCGGTAAAAGCGAAACCATCATGGTTTCTAAGAGCTGATTCCAAAAGTATTCTGATGGAGAAAGGCAATCTCTCTAGATTGCCAAGATGATTTAGTGCGCTTAGCCTGTAATAGGTAAGAGATCCAGCTTTTGAGTTTAAGGTTTGTTTAGCGTAGAACTTATCAATTGCTTTTGTCATGGTTGTCATAGTTTATGAATTATTATCTACAATATAACTTGAAATTTAGAAGAGTTAAACCTATAAAAATTTTATAAACTTACTATGGTAGCCAGGAATAATGTGATTTCAAGCCCTAATGCTAACAAGGTCACTGAAATAGAGCTTAATCTTAATGTTTCTGGTTCCGTAGCATTTTGAATCTTATCTGCGAGTTTGGGTAGAATAAAGAATAATGCTGAAGAGCTTAGAAATGCAGTCGGCAGAATATTAAAGGGCATTAGTATGGCGGGTATAGCTGGCCCGATGATTAAAAGGAACATTACTAGCTTAGTGTAATTTGTTGGAACATCCTTTTCCACCCCCTTTCTGTCGGATTTTTTTAAAGATCCTATTGTCCACCCATCAGCAAGAAATTTATCTGCATTTAGTAGAATACATCTTGAAGCAAGCACCGTTCCGGGAATTAGTCCCATCAGCGAATAGCCTAAAAATATTCTGCTAAGGTTGATAAACGGAATCTGACTTAGAATACTCATCTGAGAGGTGGTTGCCATAAATAGTGAGATGAAAACCGCTTTTAGAAAAATGGATTTAGCATTGCTGATTTTAATGAAGTAACCTTCTAGAAAAAGTCCTGATAGAGTTAGACAGATGCTTAAGTCAGGTCGATTTAATTCGCTATATAAGTATAACGCGCTTACATAAGGGATGACTCGGAAAAATGTAAGCACCTGGCCTTCAAGAAAAATTTCTTCCTTTTTTTCCCTTGTTCTAAAAATATATTGAAATAGAAGTGGTAAGCTGATTAGGCTTAGTTCTATGACATTATTAAGTACAAATCCAGAGGATAACCACGCTCCCAGAAATAAAGGTAGCCAAAAGGCAAATCGTTCTATAGCTTCAGCATAGTTTGCAAATAATCTTTGCTTTAGGCTCAGTTTCTCAAGTATAACTTCTGGAGTTTCTTCGTCCTTGGAATAGCTTTTAATAGGTATGACTTTTGAATCCTTCTTTTTTTGTTTGTGCTCTAATTTTTTAGGATTATTTTTTAATAGTCTTCTCATGCTCTAAAGTTTGCCTCTCATAAATATTGTAGTATCATACGGCCTTATTAATACTAGGTAATATCATCTTAATATATCCAAATTTAAATCATGAGTAAGACCGTCCATGATATGTTTTCAAGCATAGCTAATAGTTATGACAGGGCCAACGATTTTCTTAGCTTTGGTATTCATCGGCTTTGGAGGAAGAATTCATTAAATTTAGTGCCAATTAATAGGGATTTACCTATTTACGCATTAGACATTTGTTGTGGCACAGGCGACTATTCTGGTGCGATTATGGATGCTGCGCATTTCGAGAGTAAAATAGTAGGACTTGATTTTGTTTTTCCTATGTTAAATTTAGCAAAGGAGAAGTTTCCATTTAAGCGCTCTAGGTCTTTGGCCAGAGGGGATGCGCTATGTTTGCCTTTTAGAGAGAATACATTTGATCTATGTACAATAGGTTTTGGTATAAGAAATGTTGATTCTGTAGAAGAATCTTTAGATGAAATAAAAAGAGTATTGAAAGCAGGTGGAAGGGTTTTGGTTCTAGAATTTGGTCAACCATATTTTAAACCTTTTAGATTGATCTATAATATTTACAGTAAGTTTGTTATGCCTTATTTGGGAGGTTTCATCACCGGCAATAAAGCTGCATATGAATATCTCCCAGAAACTTCTGCCTTGTTCCCATGTGGAGAGGATTTTATTAAGCTAATGCAAAATAAAGGTTTTAAAAATGCATCTTACAAGCCCTATTTTTTCGGTATCGCATATGCTTATGTCGGGTCAAAGTAACTGAATTTAATAGCTTTAGCTCAGTTAAACAAATCTCTTTAGATCTTAGCTTCTTAAGTCGATATTAAACCTAGAACGACTTAACTAGCATCAGAAAGATAATACTATGAAGACAGAGATTACAGAGTTAGCTACAGATTTGAGTAAATTTAAGCCAGGCCTTATCTTTGATGCGGATGGGGTTTCTTTATTTGGAAAGTTTCATGATGAAATGTCAGCATGGCGAGCTAAGAAGCGTTGGACTGAAGTTCTTCATGATTATTTTTTGTTAGAAGTTGAAAGAGATTATGAAATTCAGGTTGTCTCAGATTTGAATACTCTAACATTTTGCGTGAGTTGCTCATTTGCATCAGCTTGTGGAAGGTATGCATTTTGGCGTTTAATTAATCATCAAGCTCCTGAAGCTGAAAAGAAATTGGGTGGAACTATTAATCAGGCTCAGCCTTCTCAGGTATTGGGAAGTGGGGTAAGAGGAAAAGAGAACGATACATGGATTGTGGCTCCTTTAGGGGAAGCTAGTGAGAAGAATAAAGAGGCAGCTCAGATAATTCGTAAGTTACTGAATATCTTTAAGTAGAGTTTTAAAATTTTAGTTTCCAAGTTCCTTTTGTGCCTGCTACTTGATTGTGGAATTCTCCATGATAATGCCCGTCAGCGTTTAAGTTTTCAACCCGAAGTACTATTTTGATTCCCTTGCCTTCTATGGTTATTGTCTTATTGTTGCTGAGAGTATCAAGATCAATAAATATGGATTCCCAGGGCTTTATTCCTAAATTGAAAATTGCCTTGTGCTCGTCATAGGGTAGTATGCTGAAATAGTAATGGTGGTTCTTTGTGTATAAGTTTTCAAGTGCGCCTGTCGCTGGATTTTTGCGAAGTTTATCGGCCAAATCTATTTCGGGAATGTATAATTCGTTGGCGCTTTTAGGCTGATACGATCGATAGTTAAAGATAGTTGGATTATAGTTAATGCCTATTAGTGTAAGTAAGAAGCTTGTAATAATTATATTAGTTCTTAGATAGTTTACTTTCTTTGTACTTCTCTTTTTTTGAGAAGCTGGTTTAGATTGTTTAGTTGTAAGAACTTTGTTGAATTTATTTGGCGCAGGTTCAAATTTCCCATTTTTAAAATCTTCAATTGCACTAATAGCATTCTTTGCTGAAGTAAATCTATCTTCAGGCAGTGGTGCGAGAAATTTTTGTATAAGTCGGGGGAAATTGGGATATTGGTTTCGCAGTTCAGGGCTGAGATGTTTTATATGCCCTGCTTTCTTAAGTAGTATTGATTGATGAATGGAATCGCTATCGAAAGGGAAGAAACCAGTTAGTAGTTTATATAATACCACTCCAGCTGCATAAATATCGGAAGACGCTGAGTAAGGTTTTCCTTGAAGGCATTCTGGCGCTACATATTCTAATGTTCCAACAAATCGGTTCATCATATTAATATCAGTCTTTTCATCGCCGAGAAGCGCAGCACTAAAGTCCGTGAGTTTAATTTCTAACTGTTTAGTTAATAAAATATTTTCTAATTTAATGTCTCTATGGATTATATTATTTGCATGAATATGATCTAATCCAAGAAGTATTGATTTGCAGATATTTAAAATGGTGTTTATGCTCATTTTAGACTGTGTATTGGCTAAGACCTTGGCAAGATCGCCATGTTCTGCGTATTCCATGCTGATATAGCAGCAATCAGGCCTAGCTACATAGTTGTATGCTTTGATGATATTAGGATGGTTCAAAGAAACCAGAGCTCTAGTTTCTTTGTGAATTCTATTTTGTGCTTCGGTGGGGTTTCTTTCGGTCCCAGTCAGAATTTTTAGTGCGATCGGCACTAATTGATCATCTGTGTTAGCGGCAGCTTTATCAACTCTTAATGCTTTGTATACTACGCTGCCCTTGCCTCTTCCCACATGCGCAACAAGTTCATACTTATCATCGAAGCTGTTATATTTGCTATTTAAATTTTTTAAGGCTGTGTTTGTGCTCACTTTTTAATACCCCCTAACCTGTTATTATTAAATATTATAATAAGGTGATATTCGATGTGTAGGGGGTGGGAGTATTATTTAAGCCTAGGTAGGTTGAGCACTTATGTTGCCTAAACTTGTTATTTGTTCATATCATTTCAGAGTAGTGTTTTTCTAAGGGGTCTTGGATAAGATTTGAATTGGATTCCTAGATGTTTAATCGAATGATTTATACTTAATGGGTTGTTTTCAATGAAGATTTTAACAGTAGTAATTGCTTTCTTTATTTGGTTTTTAAACTCTGGACCCTTAAACGCGATACCATCTAATGATCAAGAAAATCCTGAAGATCCTAAGGGTGATTATAGTAGCCCATCAAGGACTGTAACACGCACACCGTCTAGAACTCCTACTAGAACTGCAACTAGGACGGCCACAAGAACGGTAACCAGAACAGCGACTAGGACAGCAACTTTAACAGCGACCAGAACAGCAACTAGAACTGCAACTCGTACAGCAACTAGAGCTCCTACGCCAACCTGTAATTTATATGCATTAGATTTCAGGCATGGAAGTCACCACAAGCGGGGAGATGTAAAAATTGGTGCTTCTAAGCTTACTTGCTTTGAAGAACTAGTTAACGAAGCATTGGACCTGTCTTCATATCCTACTAATTATTCTGCTAATAAAGGTTTAGATATTGATGGAGCAAGAACTTGGGAAAAATTCTCTAATACTTTTACACCGTATTTATGGAATTTAATTCTAGAAAAAGCTGGTTTAACTAGAGATACTTATGAATCCAATAAATCTTTGATACACTGTACTGGTGGATATGGAGCTACTAATTATGCAGGACATAATGCGGGTAGTCAGTTTGGAGGTGGAACAGGTGGTAAATGGTCTGCTCAGCCAGGTTGTAAGTCGGGGACTATCTATTTAGAAGAAAATACTTGTAAGCCTGTAGTTGTTTCGAGTATTAATACCAGAAAGCAGATTTGTGGAAGGCAGACTTTCTATTCTGAAATAAATACTCCCATATCTCTAGTGTGGTCTGATTCATATAAGAACGAGTCTAGTACTCTAGTCAATTTCAAGCTTAATCCATTTTCAAGCACTAAAACTTGGATGTGGAGAGGGTCTGAGAATTTACCATTGCTAGTATTTGATCCGGAGCATAAGGGAGTTATAAATTCAGCTACTCAATTGTTTGGTAGTTGGACCTTTGGAGGTAATGGTTTGGCTTCTTTAATTGAAGGTAAAGAGC
>JBILFC010000320.1:0-3197 GCA_044351785.1 Bdellovibrionota bacterium | reverse complement strand
ATGAAAGTCCACCCCATTTAAGGCGGTTTGAGTGTCTGCATTATCTTTACTGGATAGAAGAAGTTCGCCCAAAAATTTCTGATACCCCCCTGTATATCCGAAGTCAAATGTAACTTTATCGATAAGAGCGATATCTTTAATTCCTGTTTCAGCCGAAAAAACATAATTTTGAGCAGTTTGGGTGGCCGTACCGTCAGAAACGGCGAGATTGTTAGAGGCGGATTGGAGCCCATTATTTATCCCAAAGTAAAAAGGCTTTGCTAAAAATTTATCGGAGAAGAATGTTCGAAGATTTCCATCTAGCGTTAATCTGTTCTGTTCAGAATAGGAGCTAAATATTACAAGTCCTGTTCTTAATTGATAAGAGGTTTCAATTAAATTGGCCAATGCCTTTGGCTTACCAGAAAAGTCTACAAATAGGTTTGATAGAATATCATCATCTGGACGACCATCTTGGCTATTTGAGCTAACGGTGCTTAGGTTACCATCTCTTAAGTCTTCAATTATGTTGTCGTTTAAAACAAAAGGGGCTGGTCTTCGATTGTTATTCTCTAAGAAAATATTGTCATCATAAATTTCTTGAAGGCCAAGAGTTACTGATACTTGGGCATTTACATTAGAGATGTTGTACATAGCGAGTATACAACTAAAAGTTAAGCTAAACTTAAACAAAGAGAAGTTCTTACAAACTCCCTTTAACTTGTTCATATTTGAATAGTTCAAACAGGTACTCATATTGAAAGGACTCTATACTAAGTTTTTAATTTCGGTAAGTTTTTTTTGATAACTTGTTACTTATGATGTCTAAAGTCCTAGAATAGAAGGATTTTTCTGTAGATTGGTGTAGCGATTTAGTGGGGTAACATATTAAGTCATTGATTATATTATTAAAAAATTGAGTATCAACTTTTTCTATTAATTTTTTTGTGGGGTTTAGGTTCTCTAATTAAAGGTCGATAGCTCTAAAGTGAAATAAATTAAAGTAGGAGTTTTATTTTGGCAGCTGAAATTAATGACAGTTATGGGTCATCCTTTGCTCCTAGTAGAGGAGAGAGAGAGGACTTGCGAAATGACCCTAAGGCTAAGCGTTTAGCCACCCGAACTGCCTTTATCTCTAGGTTTATTGTTCTTAGAGAAGCGAGGAGAACAAAAGCTCATAGACTCATTGAAAGTATGAGTTGGGATGATTTGGCAACAGCTGAAGATTTATATGAGATGTTTCGCCAAGCATTTATTCAGAATGGCGATAAATTAGAACCAGTAGATAGAGACTTAAGTAGAGCTTTAAAACATGCTTATTGCTCGGTAGAACATTTTATTGGCCAATATGTTGGTCGGAGTACAGGATCTTTTTTTGAGGCATTAGAGGATTATAAACGAAGTAATGAGCTTCTTTTCGGAGATGATGAATCGGAGATGCCTAAAACAGTAGGCTGGAGATTACCTTAATGAGTAATTTTAGTCGTCACAGGAACCATGCCGTAGCTATCGCATACGGACAGGAAGATGAGGCACCGCGGATATTGGCTTCTGGTCCAGGAGAAATAGCGAAAAAGATTATTGAGTTGGCCAAAGAGAATGGTATTCCTATAAAGCGAGATGATCCATTAGTATCGGTACTTTCTCAATTCAATGCAGGGGATTATGTTCCTGAATCATGTTATAAGGCAGTTGCTGAGATTTTTGCTTTTCTCTTTAGGGCAGATTTAAAATTTTCTAAGGTTGGTACTGCAAGATAAAGCATTATATTTGTCGTCATTGTGGGTAATTTATATAGGGAATGCAATGCCTTAAGGTTCGAGCCTTATAAATTCAAATCAAATTCAACGATTCTGTAAGATAATTAACTACAAAAAGTCTAGTTACTCGCCTCTAATTTGGGTTTGAGAGTTATATATATACCTGCTATTAGAGGCGAAAATTAGGTCCAAATATTAAGGAGAACAAATTGGAAAGTACAGAAATTTCAACAGAGGGAAACGCACTAAGAGTTTCTAATACTAATGGAAGTCATGGAAAGAATGCAAATAAAATGGATTATAAAGTTAAGGATATTTCACTTTGGGAATCAGGTCGTAAGGCGATTGGGCTAGCTGAAAAAGAGATGCCAGGTTTGATGGCTCTTAGAGCTGAGTTTGGTGCTTCTAAGCCTTTAGCAGGTACTAGAATTGCTGGATGTTTACATATGACAGTAGAAACAGCTGTTTTAATTGAAACTTTAGTAGCTTTAGGAGCTGATGTAAGATGGTCAAGTTGTAATATTTTCTCGACGCAAGACCACGCTGCTGCTGCAATTGCTAAGACAGGTATTCCTGTGTTTGCTTGGAAGGGAATGACTGAGGAAGAGTATTGGTGGTGTGTTGAGCAAACAATTATGTTTGATGGTAAGCCTCTTAATATGATCTTGGATGATGGTGGAGATTTAACTGTAAGATGTCATGAGAATTATCCTGAAATTATGAAAGATGTTGTTGGAGTTTCTGAGGAAACTACAACAGGAGTTCACAGACTTTATCAGATGTTCCAACAAGGTAAGTTGAAATGTCCTGCAATAAATGTGAATGACAGTGTTACTAAGTCAAAGTTTGATAATCTATACGGATGTCGGGAATCTTTAGCTGATGGGTTAAAAAGAGCTACAGACGTCATGGTTGCTGGTAAAGTTGTCGTTGTTGCCGGTTATGGTGACGTAGGAAAAGGCTGTGCTCACTCAATGAAGACATTAGGGGCAAGAGTGCTTGTAACTGAAATTGATCCAATCATTGCTCTTCAGGCAGCTATGGAAGGATATGAAGTTACAACGATGGAAGAAGCTGTAGTTGAAGGTGATATCTTCGTAACAGCTACAGGTTGTTCTGATGTTATTACAAAAGATCATCTATTAAAGATGAAAGACCAAGCAATCGTTTGTAATATCGGACATTTCGATTCTGAAATCGAATCATCTTGGCTATTACATAATAAGGAAGTTAAGGTTGATAATATTAAACCACAAGTTGATAGATGTTTATTACCTAATGGGAAGCAAATCATTCTACTTGCTGAAGGTAGATTAGTTAACCTTGGTTGTGCTACTGGACATCCTGCTTTTGTAATGTCTTGTTCATTTACAAATCAAGTTCTAGCGCAAATCTCACTTTGGACTGAAAAAGGTAAGTATCCAATTGGGGTACACGTTCTACCTAAAGAACTTGATG
>JBILFC010000145.1:0-7422 GCA_044351785.1 Bdellovibrionota bacterium | reverse complement strand
ATGGAGTTAGTAAGGTATGAAATTAAGAGAATAAAAACAGTGGCGCTTGCTACTCTAAGTTATTTGGATCTAATAGAAATAGGGGTTTGTATTATCTCCTGCATTTTTAGCCTTTACTATGGATTGAGAAAAAGGTCATTGCGTTACTCTCGAACCTTTGCGAATCAAAGACTCTTTCAATTAACTCGCCGCAGTCGTTTATGGTCTTTTATGCCACTTGGATGGACAATTAGAGAGGGGAGATTGCTAAATTTGTTTGTATCTTTAACTATTATGAAGATAATGTTTATTCTAATTACTGCTCAACCCTTACGGGTGTCCATTGGTTCTATTGGCGGATTTAGTTGCATAGCTCCAATACTCCTTCTATTTTTATTATCTAGCATTAGGCCAGGCAGAGGGAGAGAAGTCGATGTTAGATGAAGTTAACTTAAATAATAAATCTGAAAGACTGTCTTTGATTGCCTTGCCATCTGTCTTAAGAAATCTTTCTCAGTTAGGTAGAAGTGGCGTACTTCGATTCAGCTATGGAGAATCTTATGCGTTCTTAGAGATTAACGATGGTATTGTAAGTCGATTTTTAATTCCACAGAATCAATTTGTAGAGTATGTTGTACATAAGTTATTTGTCGCTAGAATTATTAAAGCAAATATCGTCGAGATTTTGATTGATAGTTGTTTGAGTATTGAAGAATTTTCAGAATATCTGGTTCGAGAAGATTATGTCAGAGGGGCGGAGATATATTTGTTCTTAGAAAAGATGGCTAGAGAGATTCTGTTCAATGTTTTTGAATTAAAGGAAGGTAGTCTCGATTTTAATGTGAGGACTGAAATACTAAAGAGTATAGAAGATAGTACATATTCTTTAGATTTAGCCGTAGCGCCAGGGCAGTTGTTTTTAGATTTTTGGGATTCTAGGAAGTTCATTCAGGAAGTAGAGGATGAGGGAGGCTATTTTGTAATTGGTAATAAAACTAGTTTCGAGGCGATTTACTCTCCTTCTGAAAGTAGGATTCTTAAGAGAGCAGAGAATGGAGCATATATTCAAGATTTATTTGATTGTGTGTTCCAGGCGAAAGATGAGGTGGTAGAGATTTTAATGCGATTGTCGAAGTCTGGTATTCTGATTTCAGATACTCCTATCTCAATTGCTGAAAATAAAGATAATATAAGTGTAGAAGAGAATGGTTCTGAGTTATTAGCAGAAAGTGATGTAGCGCTAGCTCCTGAGGTGGTTAAGAAGGAAGTATCAATTGACTTTATAGAGAGAAGTCTTCCGTTGATAGTCTTAGCGTTAGTCCTGAAATTTGTGATTGAGTTTAGGGCGACTATTAATTTTATAGAAAATACATTTTCAAATTAAAAGATGAATAAAAGAAGAGGGAAAGCACTGACCGGTGAATTTAAGAATGAAGTTCTGCACTTCGGTAAGCTTTTAGCGCAGTTTGAGGATCTTGTTTTCTTTTCCGTTTCATTGGGAGGACAAGAAGAGCAGTCACTTGCAGTAGTCCTAGAGAACTTTGATATTGAAAGATGTAAGCTACCACCTAGGTCCTTTGCCGATAAAATAAATACTATTGCTGAAAAGAATTCTTTTGTTTCTCCTATTGTCGAACTGGGTATTACGCCGGACAATAAACCCTTTTTCATTTCAAGTGAGCCTAGCGGATGTAGTCTAGAGGAATATATTTTTAATTCAAAGAACGATTTTAAAGCATTCTTTAATGGTCTCTTTAGGGCCTTTTTAGCTCTTAAAAAAGATGAAGTTTATTTGAGCTATGATGATAGAAGGATGATTTATCCTGATTCTATGCCATGTATTTTATTTCCTGCAATTAAGTCTATCGTTATTAATTCAGAGGGTACAGAGGAGAGTTATGAGATTGATCAAGATGCTCTCATAATGAGGGGATTTAGCAAGCTGTTCATCAATGCTTATACAAATAATATTCGGCTTTTTGAAGGTAAAATAATTGATGAAGATGAAATAGCGGATTTAAATCCGGGCCAGTTTTTTGCTTTTTTAGAGACTTTGGGTGACCGCATTGTACCCGAAGAAGGCGAGGGGGAATTATCTGCATCTACCGGCCTCATGCATAATTTCCGCGCTAAGTTAATTAATCTTTTACCCGTTGTTCGTACTGTAATTTTAAAATTTCTTGGATTACAACCGAAGATTCAGATTGGTATCGGCCTTGCTGCCGTACTAATTCTTTTTATTATTAGTGGTATGACTTCGGGTCCGAAGATTGAGAAGGTCGGAACGGAGCAGGTAAAACAGGTTCGAGTTATGGACGAACCGGTCAAGCAGATGACTAAAAATATCCCCCCAGAAAAAGAGCGAGTGAAAGAGCAAGTGAAAGAGCAGGAGAAAGAGCCGGAAAAGGAGCAGGGGAAAGAAATTAAGTCTAGGGAAGTTGATTCAACAGAGCTACCTAAGAAAGGACCTGAAGGTGTGAGATCAGCAGAGATTAAAGAAATTCTTTCTAAAATTCAAGCCATGGGTAAAGTAATCCCAGGTAGTGAGATAGATTTTTTAATAAAGAATGCTAAGTCCGATGACTTTGAGATCAGAATTGCGAGTATTCGGACCTTGGGTGAAAAGGCTCCTAAGGGTTTGGAGAGTGTTCGTAGTGCGCTTATCGACTGTTTAAAGGATGATGATTATTTAGTGAGGGGGTTTGCAGTAACTTCTTTGACTGCTTATTTGGAGGCGGATTCTATGGCTATTTTAGAGTCTCATAAGGTTAGTGAAGAAAGTGAGGTAGTAGTGGCTGCTATTGATCGGGCGATAGACAGATTGAGTAGCCTTGGGAAGGTTAGATAGCTCTATTATAGTGGAAAGTAGTTCTTGGTACTTTCAAAATTCCTTAAAATATCATAGATTTACCTACTAATTAACTAATTTCTATAGATAGGCTTATCTGGACATCGGCGATATCATTAATGGTAGGTACAGGGTACTTCGTAAGATTGGCGTTGGTGGTATGGGTGCGGTTTATCAAGTAGAGGATCTTGAATTAAACTCGGAGATAGTCGCCTTTAAAATTTTACATCAACAGTCTGAGGTTGATCCAGAAGTTTTTCAGAGATTTAGAAATGAAGTTTTAATTGCCCGTAGCTTAAGTCATCCTAATATTGTGAGGTCGCATGATTTAGGTAGGACCCAAGATGGTACCTACTATATCACAATGGAATACGTAGAGGGTCGAACTTTAAAAGAAGTTCTAAAGGGACTTGATCTTCATGATAAGGAAATTAGGCAAAAACTTTATAAGCTTTTTCTAGATGTATTAGAAGGAGTACATTATGCTCACTCTAAGGGCGTTATTCATCGGGATTTAAAGCCAGCAAATATTTTAATCGCTAAGTCTGGTGAAGCTAAGATAGCCGATTTCGGTACGGCTCGTTCTATAGAGCTTAGCGAAGGTTTAACTAAGACTGGATTTTCTGTTGGTACGCCAGAGTACATGTCACCAGAGCAGATCCGAGGAGAGGTATTAGATCAGGCTTGTGATATTTATTCTTTAGGGGTTTTACTTTATGAATTGTTGACGGGGGTTAAGCCTTTTACTGCAGATTCACCAATTGGTGTTGCTTATAAGCAACTTAATGAACCACTACCTACCCTTGAAGAAAAGGGATTTTTAGGCTTATCTGATGTACAAAATGTTATAGATAAGGCTACAAGAAAGGATAAGTCTGAGCGCTATGTTAGTGTAAAAGAATTCAGAAATGATTTTAAGAATGTGATTGGTGGTGGAGATGATAGTGGTAGTTTTGTTATGCCTAGTGCTAAGTTTGCGGATGAGGCTTGGACTTTAGGTGGAGGACAGGAGGGGGGATCTTCTGGTCTTAGTAGATTTAAAAAGAATGGCGATGATAAGTCATTATTAGTTTTTTTCATAATCGTTGGTTTAGTTCTTGGACTTGGATATTTTTATTATAAGTCCAGTGAGGTTCCTGAGATGCCTCTAGTGTTAGATCCAGTGTTAGAGGTGGAGGATAATAATCCTAAGATTGAGATAGTAGAGGTGCTGAAGCCTTCGCCTGTTAAGCCTGTATTGCCTGAAGTAAAAGAAAGTATAAAGCCTTTTGTTTCTAAGGAGATAAGTTTAACTCCAGTTGCTAGTCCTTCTATCATAGAAAAAAGTCCTTCTCCCTTGCCTTCACCTGTTGAGGTGCTCAAACAATCTTATATCTTTGATAAATTAGAAATATATAGTCCAGATAGAAAGGATAGTGCTTTTAGTTCTGTTTTTAGAAAGTCTGAAGTTTTAAATATTAAAGTTTTATTGAAGCAAAAGGAAGTTTCCATACCTTTTTCTGCCTCTGATATTCAGAATAGAACTGATCTTGTTATCACTGATCCTACGACTTCAGTTGGTATTGATAGGCTTAAGCCTAGTATCGAGTTAGTAGAAGGTGGGATTGTAGTTGTGAAGTATGAGGTGGATGTTAATCAAGTTGCTACTTACCCTAATTTTATTAAAATTGATTTTAAAGTTGATGGACAGTTAGAGAAGGGAACTTTTATAAAGTTTGCTGAGTTTGTTGTAAAAAATCCAGCTTCTATGAGTCCGGTTTCTATTCCTTCTCAGGTTACAGAAGTTCTTGATCCTGAAGTTGGTTCTACTCCTTCTCCATCTAATGAGCAGGTTGGGGAACAGCCTCAGGAAGCTTTAGGTGAGCAAATTGCTTTAGGTGGTACGATAGATATTTTAGATCCTCAGAATGGAATCAAGGAGCCACATGGGTTTCAGATGATGCTAGTAAAACAGGGCGATGCAGTGTCCGGTACTGGAAAGATAACTGGCCTTGGAGAGTATAAAGTAGTTGGGAAATATTATGAGCGAGGGATTGAATTAGAGCTCCTTGGAGAGAAGGAGAATTTAAAACTAGTCGGCGGGAAAAGAGATACTGGTTTTAAGGGTACTTTTATAAGCGCTAGCGGAGGAGCTTCTAGGGGAAGTTGGATGGTTAAGTAAATGGTTAGATGAAAGGGTGAGGTGGATGATTCTTTTATAACCTTTCCACCTCGGTTCATTTCAGCGTTTAGAATCCGCTGCTAGGATAGTGCATGTAAGGTTCCAACTTGTCTCGTAGGTCAGAGAACCATCCCCAATTACGACAGTTGTCAGTGTCGTTGAGCTCGCATTCCAGCTCTCTAGGATCCATATTCCAACTCTGCCAAGCTTCACGTAGGTCTGAAAGTTGCCCTTCTAATTTTGTTTTTAAGTCATTGTCTACGCCGGCAAAGTACCGTATTGAGGCATGCAGCAATGTGCTGTACAACTTTGCAAAGCAAGCGTACCACTCTTGTTGTTGCATAAAACTGGGAGCATCAACTTTCATAAAGTCGAAAAGATTCAGCTCAACATGGGTACAAACAAGCTTAATGAGACTTGCGTACTCTCTCTCGATGAGTATTGATTCCAGTGATCCTACCCTATTCTCATGTTGATTAACCCACAAGCAATTTGGCCTGTAGTATGCAAGAAACTCGATCCAGTGAGATCGCTCTGAGAAGGTAAAACTGACTCCAGCTTTTCCACCATGTGCGTGAGGGTGAAGAATATCAATATGGCGGAGTGTTAATAAGCATGAGGGTTTATTAACTTTTGCGATGTTAATTAAGATTCTCGTAAGATCTGGATAGGCCATAGGGGCCTCAGGTTCTACAAAGAAAGAGATCTGGAAGTTATCAACTGATGATTTGGGCATTGGAAAACCTTTCGGAAAACAGTGATAGAATCATCCACTAATTAAACTAATTTAATTAGTGGATAACTATAATCTTCTACCCGAGATTTGAATTTTTTATAATCTAGTTTATTGCTAAGGTATAGTCAAATTTATGTTAAGTGACTGTAATTTCTGAACTAATTGCATTGGGTAGGCGTGTGAAGAATGGGGTTCGATAGTCTTCCAATTTAGTAGGAAATGTGCTACGGTCTTGAGGTCGTCCAGGGTTTTTAAATTATTTCTGAGGAGTTAGGCAGTGAAAAGTGCAGGGACTGTTGTGCTTGTGCATAGTGATGAGGAGGAGTCGCACAATTTGGAATCGGGGTTGAGGCAATCGGGATTTGAGGTAATTGTATTCCCGAATATTCACGCTATGCGTGTTGGATGTTTGTCTGAGGAAGCTTTTAAGCCACAGCTAATCGTTTTTGGGCAGGGCTGTAGCGGTTCTGAATGTTCGTCGGTAGTTGCTTTTTTGAAGGGCAAGTTTGGCGATATTCGGCATGTGAGCGTTCGTAAGGGCATAAGTGGGGTGGAAGACTTTGATCGTAAGGTGGTACTTCGTCCCACTCTGGAAGATGTATTGTCGGTCTTACCCTACAAGCCTGTCCTTGTCGAGTGATCTGACTATGCGCTAGGGCTTTTCCTCCAGAATCGGTTTTTATAACGGTTTTAGAGAGAAGGCCCTGGACATTTTTTTCTAAAGTTTCTGAGTTTTTATTTTTGCGTAGGATTCAAGCGCTCTTTCTCTGGTTTCTTTTAAATCAACTATTGGTTCTGGATAGCTTGTGCCTATTTCAACTCCGTATGCTCTAAGAGTTTCTTCTGTTTGAAGCCAAGGTGCATGAATTATTTTCGCGGGTAGGCTTGCGAGTTCTGGTACCCATTTTTTAATATATTTACCTTCTGTGTCGAATTTTTCACTTTGAGTGACTGGATTAAAAATTCTAAAGTAAGGTGCCGCATCTGCACCGCATCCCGCTATCCATTGCCATCCAAGGGTATTGTTTGCAAGGTCTGCATCAATTAAAGTATCCCAAAACCATTTAGCTCCTTCGTGCCAGTGAATTAGAAGATTTTTAACAAGGAAAGATCCTACGATCATCCTTACTCTGTTATGCATAATGCCAGTTGTCCAGAGTTCCCTCATTCCGGCATCGATAATTGGATAACCTGTTAGACCTTTTTGCCATGCAGTTAAATGTTTTTTATTCTTTACCCAAGGGAACTTTTTAAAATCTTTTCTTAGTGGTTCTTTAGTCGTATCAGGGAAATGAAATAGAAGATGATGAGCGAACTCTCTCCATCCAAGTTGCCTAAGAAATGGTTCAACTAATGTAGCCTTTCCATTCTTGAATTCTAATTCAGTTTGCATCCAGATATCTAAAGGAGAGATCTCTCCGAAGTGTAAATGAGGGGAGAGTTTAGAATTCGCTTCAACCGATGGGAAGTCTCTTTGCTCTTTATAATTATCTATTATCTTTAAAAAATGTTTTAAGCATTTTTGACCTCCAGTTTCTCCTGGTTGCCATAGATTATAAAATTCTTTATCCCAGGGTATATTGGGTAATAAGTTAAGTGAGTCTATAGATTCTGAATAAATTTTAGGGCTGTTAATTTTAGTTATTTTAGATAAAGACTTTCTTTCTGGAATTAAATTTTGAAGGTTTCTCCAGAAGG
>JBILFC010000068.1:0-11512 GCA_044351785.1 Bdellovibrionota bacterium | reverse complement strand
GTTAGAGACTTCACAAAAATGCTCAAGCACTTTAATTAATAACATTAAAAATTTAACCTCTAATAGGGGACTTGCTGATGAAGCACATTTCTTTTTAGGAATTTGTAAAGAACTAGACGGTGACAATGGGAATGCGATACAAGAATATAAAGCTTCTTTAAATCTAAAGAAGTCCAATAAGGAAGCAGTTTTCAGACTAGCCTATTTAAATCTTCTAAACAAAAACTATCAAGACACTTTGAATCTATCTGATGAAGCACTTTGGATGAATTACGAGAATCCAACGCTGCCTAAGTATTTAAAAGCAGTCTCTTACAGTATGCTAAACAACTTAGACAATGCTAAGAAAAACCTAGATGACCTAGAAAAGAATAATTCTAAGTTTCTACCAGCACTAGGACTTAGAAGAAAATTATTAGTAGAAGAGATTGCAAAGACCTCTGATCCTTCTAAGAAAAAGGCGCTGAGAGATAGCTACAACCAACTTCTTCCTAAGCTTCTTGCAAATGAACCTCAGAATAAATCTTATTCCTTAGAATATGCAAGAACTCTTTTATCCATAGGGCATCCCTTACATAATCCAAATGCGCTGAATCAGGGACTAGCTATTATAAGGAAGTTTTCTAGAGTAAATAATCAAGTTGATGATGCTTTCTTGCTCTTAGAAATTCAGTTTTTAGAAAAACAGGGCAAATTTACTGAAGCTAAAGGAATCCTTGATCAGCTAGCAAGCGCTAATCCCCTAAGTCCAGGCATCGAGTATAAAAGAATAGAGCTCACTACAAAGCTAAATCCTGATTCAGCCCCTGAATAAATAACTATAATAGTTATTTTATTTGCTTTTGTAGGCTTAAATTCTTATTATACACCTGTCAATTATAACTCCTTCAAAAAGAACATGTATAACAAAATTTCTAAAATATTGTTCATAGCCTTAGTCGTAGCAATACTGTCTTATATATTTTATTACAACTCAGATCCGGTAACCCTTAAACTAGGAGATTCATACCAAAGATCAATGCCACTTGCTTTACTTTTAGTAATCAGCTTTTTCCTTGGTGTATTTTGTCTTGGTCTTTCAATTTTATTTTTAGGCCTAAAAATGAAATATACTCTTTGGAAATCCAATAAAAACATAGCAGAAAAAGAAAAACACTTTCAAGAACTAACGCAAGCGAAAGATTTGTTAGCTCTTGGTAATTTAAAAGAGTCTTCCTCCCTACTAAATAAAATAATATCCAGAGATCCTCACAATCTAATAGCTAGAGTATTACAATCAGATGTTTGCCTTAAAGATGGAAGAAACGATGATGCCATTACTATTCTTGAAAAGGCACGAGCAGAGGAAAGAAATTCTCCTTCCCTACTTTTAAAACTTGCAGACATATATAAAAGCCAAGGTAATCTTTCAGCGGCTTATGATAATTTAGTACTTGCTTTAAAGAACAATCCAAAAAGTTCGTTACTTCTAAACGACATAATACAAATAACTAGGAATCTTAAAAAATTCAAAGAAGCGAAAAACTACGCAAATACTCTTCTTAAAGTTTGCCCCTACTCTGAGCAGGAGACTATTCAGTTTCTTCTCGCTGACATTCAGATTCAAGAGGCAAAATCACTATTCTCAGAGAATACTTCGGAATATAAAGAGGCAATTGGGCTAATCGCGAAAGAGCATAAAAACTACTCAGCGGCTCAAATTGAACTAGCAAACCTACAGATAAAGTCTGGAGAGTCCGAGCATGCATTAAAAACTCTCAAAAAACTTATAACAGCAAATTATTCTGTCGCTGCTTTAGAAAAGCTGGTTACTTTTTGGCTTGAAAGTAAAAATCCGACCGATGCGATCGCATCTCTGAAGTTAGCAATTGGAAGTAATGATAAAGAACTGAAATTTTCTGCCCAACTACTTTTAATTCAAGTATTAATCTATCTTGAATCAACAGAAGAAGCTAAAGATTTGTTAGCAGATATTAAACAGAATGTTAATAACGCACCAAAGTTTGAATCATTTATCGCCGCTCTACAAGCGAAACTGGAACTTAAAACTCCTGGCCGGTCTTCTACTAATCTTGCTCTTGAGCAACTAATCTTAAAAGAGGCACATGTGATCAATATCCCCTCTCTACCTCCAAAGTTACTTCAACCTAATTTTATAAAATAACCAGAATCACTTCATGAACACACACACTCCTCTATTGCTAGCTATTCTTGATGGGCTTGCACTTAATCCTACTCACAAAGGTAATGCATTCTATCACGCTAATACTCCGATCCTAGATAATCTACTAGAAGCACGACCTCATACTAGTTTAATTGCTTGTGGTACTAGAGTGGGATTACCTGAGGGTCAGATGGGTAATAGTGAAGTCGGGCATCTAAATATTGGTGCAGGTAGGGTGGTAGAACAAGAATTAACTAAAATTGATAGAATTCTTTCTGAACCTAACAATTCTTCTATTCCGAAGTTTGTAAATTTCGTTAAAGGTCTAAAGGAAACTAGCAGCACTCTTCATTTCATAGGATTAATCAGTACCGGTGGAGTACATGGTTCTTTGAATCAAATTTTATCCCTAATAAATAAAAGTGCGCTTGAGGGTATTCAAACTATTTCTATCCACGTCATCACAGATGGCAGAGATAGACCTCCTAGAGAAGCTGAAATTGAGTTAACTGAATTCTGTAACAGGCTAGACGAAATTAGAAAAAATAATCCAAGTACTCAGATAATTATTTCTACTTTAGTTGGTAGATACTATGCGATGGATAGGGACAAACGCGCTGAGAGAACAGAGCTTGCTTATAATCTATTTACTAAAGGGATAGGCGAGAAGGCAGAAAATTTAGTTTCTTTTCTTCAATCTAACTATAAAAAAGATATCACTGATGAATTTATGCCGGCTTGCACTTTCCCTGAGGCATGTTTGGTTGAAAAAGGAGATGGTATAATTTTTACTAATTTTAGAGCTGATAGGATGAAGCAATTAGTGCCTTGTTTTTCAGATTCTAGTTTAAAGCTTCTTACTCTTACTGAATATGATCCTTCTTATAATGTAGAAGTATTATTTACTCCAGAAGAGATAAAAAATACTTTTGGAGATATTATTTCAAATAATGGACTTACACAGTTAAGAATTGCAGAGACTGAGAAATATCCTCATGTTACGTACTTCTTTAATGGAGGCGAGGAAAAGCAATTAGAGGGCGAAGATAGAATTCTTGCTCAATCTCCAAAGGATGTTCCCACCTATGATCATAAGCCAGAAATGAGTGCTTATGAGTTAACTGATAAATTGCTAGATAGACTGAATACTTCTCCCCCTGATGTTACGATATTAAATTATGCTAATTGCGACATGGTAGGTCATACTGGAGTTTTTGAAGCAGCAGTTAAGGCTGTTGAAACTGTGGATACTTGCTTAGGTAAACTCCTAGAGAAATATAAAGAGCTAGGCGGAACTGTTTTAGTAACGGCTGATCACGGTAACGCTGATCAGATGATAGATTACGTAACCGGCGGACCTCATACATATCACACACTTTTTCCAGTACCGTTTATACTAATAAACTACTCTGACTCTACTCATTATAGTCTTAGAGACGGAGGAGCATTGTGCGATATCGCTCCGACGATGTTGGAGCTACTTGGTATAGATAAGCCTAAAGAAATGACGGGCATGAGTTTAATAAAAGAAAGAATCTAGAAAAAAGCTGTTTAATTTGCTTGCTTATAAATCCCCTTACCAATAATGTCTTTTGAGAAATTAAATTTAAATCTGGGTAGAAGAGCTGTTTATTTCTCATCATTCTTTCCATTCAAAATAAGACACAAAGATGTAAAGAATGATGGGAAGTAAGCGAGTATTTAAAGGTTTTAAGTAAGGTCCATCTTCCTTGCCTTAAAGGAGTAGTGCAATGACTGCTAAGCAGAAGATTCTGGAACAGAACATACCGATCCGATGGATGATTGATCGAGATCTACACCAGATAGTTCCCATTGAACAAAGTTCCTTCGAGTTTCCATGGTCTTACGAGGAACTTTATGCGTGCAAATGGCAAAGGAACATAGTGCCTCTTGTCGCGGAAATTGGCGACCTCATCGTAGCATACATGTTTTATGAACTTCACAAATCCTACTTTGGTGTTCCAAGTATTGCGGTGCATCCCGATTTTAGACGACAAGGTATTGGGCGCAAAATGGTCACTAGACTCATTAACAGAATTCCAAAAACAAGAAGGAGAAGAAGAATAAAACTGGAGGTCAGGGAAACAAATGTACCTGCTCAATTGTTTTATTCAAATTTAGGATTCAGAGCAACCAAAGTCCTGAGGAAACGCTACTTTGAAACCGGCGAAGATGCCTATGAAATGGTGTATGAGTGTCGCGCTTCAAAATGAAGCTAGATCCTAATGACCCAATTTGAATCCATGAAAAGCAGGCGAATGTTTTAAGGAAGGACCCTAGAACACTCGCTTGCTTTCTCTGTATTAAATAGTCGTTGTGAGAATTTCTATTATTTAGTTCTAATTCCTAAATAGTTCCGCACATAACATCATCTTCCTTTCCACCTCTGACATTAAAAGATCAGGCACCTTATCAAGTTTTTTTCTAAATCTACGGTTATCGATAGATCTACTCTGATCAATCATCACATCACATTCTTGCTCATTCTTAGCTATCATTTTAGGAAGTCTAGTTCTAAGAATGTTCTCTTCTGTTAACCTAGTAGTACAAGGCAAGACCCAAGTAGAACTGTGATTAATCTCATTTAACTGATCTGTCTGGATTACTAGTACTGGTCTTGTCTTTCCAGCTTCACTACCATAATTAGGATTTAAATCTGCTAGGTACAGATATCCTCTTCTAATCTTCATCTACAAGCCCATCCCCCGTAACAAAATCCAATTCTTCTAGATCTTCTCGATTAACCTCGCTAACAAGCTGAGAAGCATGTTTAAACTGATCCTTTAATAAGGCGACTTCATACATTTCTTTTAAAAGGAGAAGACCACGGCGAATAACCTCAACCTTTGACTTTGCATTAAGACGAGACATCAACTGATTAACCAGCTCTAGCTCAGCAGGAGGAAGTGTAATTGAGGATTTTATGTAGGTATTATGTCTCATACTTTTATAATACCTTTATAAATGCCCATAAGTCAATCATTTTTCAGCTGACATTTTAAATCTAGCTCAGAATCCTAGCCTAACTACTTTTTAACCTACTATAATTACTACACCTATCTCACATTTCTTGACAAACCAGACCAGACCAGTCTACACTAAAAACATGCTCATAAAAAACGTAACAGAAGCGAAAGCCCAGCTATCAGCTCTTCTTGAATCAGTAGAGAGGGGTGAGGAGGTTGTAATTACTCGTGGCAACAGGCCAATTGCAAAGTTAGTTCCCTTACTTCAAAAGAATGAAAATAGAGTTCCAGGGCGTCTTAAGGGCAGGATTAAAATGTCCCCAGACTTTGACTCTCTTACTCCAGAAATTGAAGATCTATTCAGCTTAAAGTAATGAGGGCACTACTAGATACTCATATCGCCCTATGGTGGCTATCAGAACCTGAGCGCCTTTCTAAAGACCAATATAACATCATCTCTTCTAAAAACTCTCAAATTCTCCTAAGTGCCGCTAGCATATGGGAGATACGAATAAAAGAAAGCCTTGGTAAACTTGAAGTACCAAGCAACATATTAGAACTAATAAAAGAAGAGAATATTGAAATGCTATCCATTACTGCTCAGCATGCAGACCACACTCGCACCCTCCCACTACTACACAAAGATCCCTTTGATCGCATAATTATTGCACAGGCTAAGATAGAAGACTTAATAGTTCTATCCTCAGATCAAGCTTTTAATGGGTATGAGGTCAAGTTAATTAACTAACAACCTCACTAATGAGCTAACTCCCTTCCAGTCTCACCAATCGCCCTACCAGTACCTTCAACTGCATGACCAATCCCCTCACCTGTTTCCTCTATTGCGTTTCCCGTACCTCTAACAACAGGACAAGCTGACAAAGTCGATACCAATGCCAAAACCAAAAATAATTTTATAATGTTCATCTACCTATCCATTAAATGTTTAATAGGTTTTAGAAGACTATAGAACCAACTGCTTTGCTATGATAAGAATCATGGAATTTAGAATTTATACATAATATGAGATTACTTTTAGCAAGACACGGTGAAACTTCCTCTAATTCAAGTGGTCTTATTCAGGGCCATTCTGACGTACCGCTGAATGATACAGGGCACATACAAGCACAAAAACTAGCTTTAAGATTAGAAAATGAAGAAATAGATATTCTATATTCAAGCATACTCCAAAGAGCTATTCAAACAGCAAATTACATATCTCAGAAAACAAAAATTCCAGTCATACAAGATTCCAAACTTACTGAACGTTGTTATGGAATTCTAGAAGGTAAATCAGTAGAACATTATGAAAAAACTCTAGCGGAAAGTGGACAAGCTAGACACGAATTCAAACCCTCACATGGCGAAAGTCTTACCGAACTAGAGAATAGAATCTCCCTTTTTCTTTCTCAAATGTTAAAATTGCACTCAAATAAATCAGTACTAATAGTAGCCCATCAAGGAACAATTAAGATGATATTAAAAATTCTACTAAAGAAATCTTTTAATGAATGGCATCAAATACAACAATCAAATACTTGCTTAAATATCCTTAATATAAGTCCTGAAGGCCTAATAACACCGCAATTATTAAACTGCTCGAAGCATTTAAACTAAGCCCCAAGCGCTTTCTTCACCATCTCTTGTGCTTCTTTAATTATCAACTGCAGATGCTCTTCACCTTTAAAACTCTCGGCATATATCTTATAAATATCCTCAGTCCCTGATGGACGTGCCGCGAACCATCCGTTCTCCGCCATCACCTTTAATCCACCAATACTTGCTCCGTTTCCTGGTGCATTGCTTAAAATGTGTTCTATTTTCTCTCCAGCTAAGGTATCTGCCTTTACGCTTTCTGGTGACATGTTAGATAACAATTTTTTCTCTTCCTTACTGGCTACTGCTTCAACCCGATCATATATCGGAGCACCTAACTGAGCTGTTAATTCTTTATAAACTTCCGAAGGATCCTTCCCAAGCTTAGCAGTAATTTCTGCTGAAAGTAGCCCCGGCACTAGACCATCCTTATCCGTAGTCCATACAGAGCCATCTTTTCTTAAAAACGTTGCTCCTGCACTTTCTTCTCCCACAAATGCTAAACTCCCATCAATTAATCCATCAACAAACCACTTAAAGCCAACAGGCACTTCATAAACTTGTCTATCAATTAACTTAGCAACTCTATCTATCATCTGACTACTAACTAAAGTCTTTCCAATTGAAGCAGACTTGCTCCAATTAGGTCTATGCTTAAATAAATAATAAATTGCTACAGACAAATAATGATTAGGCTGCATTAAGCCATTTGTCGGAGTTACAATCCCGTGTCTATCGTGATCAGGATCACAAGCAAATGCAATATCAAATTTATCCTTAAGACCAATTAAACTCTGCATCGCACAAGATGAAGATGGATCCATCCTCACCCTTCCATCCCAATCAAGAGTCATGAACCTAAAAGTTGGATCAACTTCTTTATTCACAACAGTTAAATTTAACTGATAATGCTCTGCAATTCTTTCCCAATACTTGACCCCAGCACCGCCTAAAGGATCAACCGCCATTCTTATTTTAGAATCTTTTATAACTGAAAAATCTATTACATTCTCTAAATCACTAACATAAGAACTAATGTAATCATGTGCATGAGTAGTGCTCTTCTTCTTTGCACTCTTATAATCTATTCGCTTAATACCCGATAGTTTATTTACTAGATATTCATTTGCCCGAGCTTCAATCCATTTAGTCGCACCCGTATCAGCAGGCCCACCATTCGGAGGATTATATTTAAATCCACCATCTTCAGGCGGATTATGAGAAGGAGTAATTACAATACCATCAGCGAAATTATCAGTGCGATTTTTATTATAAACAAGAATCGCATGAGACACAGCTGGAGTTGGTGTATATCCCTCACCCTCAGCAATCATCACACTTACATCATTTGCAGCTAAAACCTCCAAAGCACTCATGTATGCAGAAATTGATAAAGCATGAGTATCAAACCCAATAAAGAGAGGACCAGAAATATTATTTAATTTCCTGTAATCACAAATTGCCTGAGTAATAGCCAATACATGATTTTCATTAAAGCTAGAATATAAAGAGGACCCTCTATGACCTGAAGTACCAAAGGAAACTTTCTGATCAGACACATAAGGATCAGGCTTTTCAGTATAATAAGAGGAAACAAGTTTAGAGATATTTAAAACTAATTCATAAGGAACAAGTTTCCCAGCTAAAGGATTTAAATCTTTTGTAGCCATAATTTAATTATTTTTTTCTAGGATCTTAAACAAAATTTACTATTTTGTTAAGACAACAACAGCATGGGCAAGAATGCCCTCTTCCCGGCCAACAAACCCCATTTTTTCTCCAGTGGTGGCTTTAACACTAATCTGATCAAGACCAGCACCAAATAACTCTGCTAGACGGGCTCTCATAGTATCTATATGAGGTCTTAATTTAGGCTTTTCGAGTAAAAAGGTTAAATCGCAATTAGATAGGCTCCATCCATGTTCAAGCACCTTAGCCCAAACCTCTTTAAATAAGATCGAACTATCAATATTTTTGTATTTTTGATCCGTATCCGGAAACCAAGACCCTATATCCCCCCATGCAAGAGCGCCTAGAACCGCATCAATTAAAGCATGTAAACCAACATCCGCATCGGAATGGCCTAAAAGACCCCTACTATGCTCTATAGTAAGACCGCATAAAATTAATGGACGATTTTCAGCAAAGGCGTGAATATCCGTTCCAGAACCAATCCGAATATTCATAATGCCTAGTCGACTAAAGGTTGATCACCCACGACATCGGTATTTTTTTCAGAAAACTGATAAACTGAAGGATTCTTAGTAATCATTGTAATAGCGATGAACTTAGAAACATGGTTTACCGTTTCAGTGGGAAGTAGGTTCTTAGATGCTAACTTGTAGAAGTCTCTTTCCCCACCAGCCCTTTCAATTGCATTAGCTATTTTATTAGGGCCAGCATTATACGCAGCTAAAGCAAGTAACCAGTCTCCGAATCTCTCATTCAAATCATTTAAATATTTCGCAGCCGCTATAGTTGATCTTAAAACATCCTTTCTCTCATCATTCCAAAAAGAACAACTTAAGCCAAGTTCCTGTGCAGTTGGTCTCATCAATTGCCAAATTCCAACAGCGCCATCTTCACTTATGGCATGTTTATCGAATTTACTTTCAACAAGTGCTACATTAGATAATTCTCGAGGAAGATTATAGTAATCAAAAACCTTCTCAATTAAAAGCTTATACTCATCGAATCTAACTAAAGGCTCCGCTAAGTCTCTCTTCTTTTTACCAGTGTAAAGGTTAACAAACTTCCTTACATGCGCATTATCTCTAAGAACTATGCTCGGAGAAGGATCTTGCTGGCCTTTAAACTGATCTAGTTTAGGATCTTTAATAGATGACTTTAATCTACTGCGCCCCAGCTTCGTGTTAGCTCCCTTAATAGATGCTCTTATATGAGGCCTAGTCCGATGACGCATTACTGCATCAATCTCCGGCTCCCAATTACTAGGGCCACAAGACAGAAGTCCCGTGAAAAGCAACAAAATCCGACAATTTCTAAATTGTAATCTCATAATTATAAATGTAGTTTGAAATTTTGCTTCAATTCTGAAGCGGTGAACGATAACTAAATTTTTGTTCTAATTCCTCTTATGTAGAAACCTACCAGCTTTCTACACTCAGGTTATTAAAAAATTGCTTAGTTTTTCCTCCAAATAGATATTTGTATAATCAAGTAACCTATCTCCTGATACCACCTTAAGATGATTACTTGCCGCCAATTTTAAAGGCCCACTTATGTTATTAGACCTTAGAGTTAATTAGCTTCATTCAAGAGCAAATTTTTAGTAGGTCCTACAAAAGTTCCAACAAGAGCTTCTATCTTTCCCTCTTGCCAGTAATCTAGGCCCTGCTATACTCTGCTTCTTTAGATGCAGTCAACAAAGTTAAATTCATCAAGAATTATGAAAAAAATTACTTTTAAACACCTATTTAATGTCATTACTCCCCTTGCATTCATCTCTTGTTCTTTAGGGATAAATGATAAAAATTTAGAAATTTCTAAAATAACTAAAAGTAATCAACATGTTAAAAGTGGCACTATAGAAATAGGATTTAATATTCCTAAGATAAATATCGCTTCCAATTTGGCAGAAAATAAATGGTTCAATTCTCCATTTGAGCCAGAAAATATTTTCAAATCAGAGGAAGTTAGCGCACCATTTACATGCATAAATAATGCAATCTATGGCGGTACGCAATTACAAACACAGAATAATGACCCTCTTGAATTTGCACCACTTGTAGGCTTTTTCCCATTAAGTATACAGTTCAAACCTGCAGACAACGAAGTGTGGATGCAGATAGTAAAAGATAAAAACCAGATTGAAGTATACAAAGGTAAAGAACTCATAAAAAGCATTGCAGCTGAAGGTTCTATCGCACTAGCGCCTGGCGAATATCCCCTTCAACACAAACAAAGAAATCCCCTCTGGTATGCTCCAGATGAATACTTTTCAAAAAGAGAACTTAGAGTTCCTCCTAGAGGAGATCACTTTAGATACAGAAGAGGTGCCTTAGGTAACTACGCAGTCTATCCAACTATGGACTTCGTCATCCACTCTGGACCATTCTGGTCAGAGGAAGTCGGTGGCTTAAAAGTATCAGAAGCCGATCTTGCTTCGATATTTGTCATGCTTTATGTGGGCACACCGGTAATAGTTAAATAAACTAATACTTCTTTTCAGTCATTTCTTTGAAATAAAGTCCTATTTGGGTCTTTACCAATTTATAATTTAATTATATATGCAACGGATGCCGTCCCGGGCCTAATAACCCTATTATTATTGTCGGCTTAATACATTTGGAATATGGGTAGAGAAGAACTCGAAATTATCGGAAAAGGTGTTGTAAAACGCCGAGTTAAGAGAGTTGTTGCATTGTTTATTGATGCTACAGGACTCGACCGTGCAACCAGAAGAATGGAAAGAAAAGTAGATCTTTCTAGACTCTTTACCGGCTTGACTCAAGGAATTGAGATTGAAGTTTCGAGATACTATGCTCTTATCCCCCATGAAGACGATAGTAGGCAGTTATCATACCTAGAAGCAGTTCAAAGAGCTGGCGTAGAAGTCATTACAAAAAGACTTCCTCCAAAAGGGGTTAAAAGACAGGTATCAATTGACGTTCAAATAGCCACTGACCTTTTAGGCTTTAGCTATGGTGAGTTTTCCAAGTCAAATTCTCAAATTTTTACGGCTAATAGCTCATCAGGCTCTATCATTACACCACCCAACTCTGGTGAGCTTAAGAGAGTAGCG
>JBILFC010000067.1:0-11545 GCA_044351785.1 Bdellovibrionota bacterium | reverse complement strand
GGGACGAATGTACTTGGCTCCAGAACTATTTGTTGTCCTTTATTTATATTTAGCCGTTTAATCCCAGCAGCACCTAGAATGATCGCATCAAATTCATTGTCGACTAAAACTTTATCTATTCTTGTTGGTACATTGCCTCGGCATTGTACTACATTTAAATCAGGCCTTAATTTTAATAATTGTGCTTTTCGCCTTTTACTGGATGTACCAATTTTAGCTCCCTGGTGAAGAAAATTTAAATTAGTTGCATCATGCTCAGATAGGGAGTTGTTTGTAATAACGATATCTCTTGGATCCTCTCTCTCAAGTATAGATATAACCTTGGTGCCTTCTTCCAGATTTAATGGAACATCCTTACCTGAATGAACTGCAAAATCGATTTGATCCCTAAGTAGTGCCCTTTCTAGCTCAATAATCCACTGTTTTTTATCTTGAACTTGTAGGTTTAATTTATCTCGTCTAAAATCTCCCGTTGTATTCATTTCTACAACCTTAAGATTTATGCCAGGGCAGAACAACGATAAATTCTCTATTACCATCTCTGTTTGCTTTAAGGCTAAAGCACTTTTTCTAGTACCTACTCTGAACACTCGAGATGTCATATCTAAACTTCCATTCCGTATTTTACTTTTGATCCTAATTCTACTTTGAGATTCTGAAGGTCAATTACCTTATCGGTTAAGACTACGACAGTTGACCCAAGATAAAATGTACCAAGTCTTTGCCCAGCTTCTATACTAAAAGCATTTGGGAAATTAGTAATAGTCTTAGCTTTCGATCTAATAAGGAGATTGGTTCTAAAATTAGAATCATATTCTAAAGAAATAGAACCAACATTTAAAGCCCCTACTAGTATTACACAATAAAGATTATCATCCTGACCTTTAATTATGTTTATAACTCTTTCCTGCCTAGCGTATAAATCAGAAAAAATTTTAGTGAATGTTTTTGTGACTGGATACAAATTTCCAGGGATGTAAATTCTCTTAACTATTTTACCGCTAACAGGACTATGTACATGGTGATAATCACCTGGAGCTAAATAGTAGTTAAAGAAGGAACCCACTTTGAATCTACTTGAATCAATATCCGATCCAATTAATTCTTTAATAGAATAGCGACAGCCTTTTATACCCAACATTACTTCATCAGTAATTTGTCCTGCATCTATTAATTGAGAATCTGCAGGGACGACAAAGCCTTTGGCAATTGGCCTGATATTACTTTTTAGATTCCGTGTAAAAAAGTTAGCAAAATTTGAATAATAACTTGCTTCATGTTCCGCCTCATCTAAATTAAGATTATATATAGATGAAAATAGACCAAAGATAGATTTCCTAAGAAAATATGGAATAGGTACTAGGGAGAGCACTCCTACTAATAAACTAACTAAGTTCAATATTCTCACTTCTAACTACCTATATCTAATATAATAAATTTGACTTAACTTATCAAATTTAGGCAGAGAAACAAGTCCACTGGGAAACGACTAGCGGGATACCACTAGCCTATTCCCCCTGTAAAAATGATTAATTAAATGCTGAGATAGTCCACAGACACTCTCTTTTTCAGGACCAAATTCAATGTAGGAAATCAAATCTATAAATCTTTGATTTGGGCTGCGATTCGGTTTTGCTAAACCTAGCATACTTCTTAATTCACTTTCATAAGATGAAATACTAAATGATTCTCCAGAGATTTCGCAAATATTTTCATTACCCATCTCTCTATTAATTGTAAAGAGATCTAAACTTGAATTCCATTCAAACCCAAGCAGATTTGCCTGCGCTTTACTTAAGGGGAATAAATGAGCAGCGATACTTTCATTATAGGCTACTAGGGAAAGATTTAATGGTAATTGAATTCCCCAATCCATATCGATAGAAAACATCTGCTTTAGTATATCTCTATTTCTTGAATAATCAGCCTTATTATATTGCTGATTAAAAATACAGTAGGATGCATTCGTAAGCCCCACACAAAACATTAAGTTATTTGAATCGCTACAAGAAATACAATAGTCGAGTTCCGATATATTAGGTCCACAAAGATAGCTATTTCTAATCCCCCTTGCCGGACCTTGAATAAGAGTGCTCTGAAAAGACTCTTCTACAAGTGGACCTGAAAGAGTAAGTCCATAGGTTTGCTTTAATTCATAGCCACCTAATAATAAAACAGAATTTGCGATGTTTTTCGATAGAAAAGTGAAATTTGATGATTGCCCATTGTAGGTAAATCTACCTTTTTCGACATCTGAGCTAAATAGCGCCTTACCGTTAATCATTTGCATTTTAAGAAAATTAGCAAATCTTTCAATCGCTGTTTCTAGATGCACAGTGCTACTGAGATTCAGTGAGGACAGAATATCCTGATACTCTTTTTCACCAACCTTTTGATTGAAAACATAATATTCCGCTCCGCTAAGATTTACGCAAAATAAGCAATGTTTGCAATTCTCACAATTCTCCAAAAAATAGGAATCTTCACATCCGATACATGAAATTGCACGAAATAAATTCTTACCATAAGAGATAAAAAGGCATTCTATTAAGTGATTCGAATCAAATGAGAAATAGGTGTCGCTAATATCGGTACAACCATGACAGAAATAGTTATTAATATGATTAAATTCAGATTTATTTCCTGAGCGCCAATAGTTAAAAAGATCTACTAATATGCTAAAACATAACTCTCCATTTAGATCTGGCAAACGGTTAGATTGCTGGGTACTTGGTAAAATAGAGTTTAGTGAGACTGCAGGAATATAGTCATTGTCTTTATTTAAGTAAAACTGCTTATCTATAGAACCGCAACTTGCTAAGTTTGGCACAAAAGATAGTAGTGTCCTAAGTCTTTCAATCTCACATCTTCTAGGTAAAGGTAATCCATACCTATTTAGAAACGCACGTTCTTCTGCTCCTACTGTGAATATTGATCCTGAAATTTGACACTTTCTATCCACAACATTGTCCTAAACTAGATATCATCATCGCTAATATCTAAACCAACAAATCCACCGAGAAAATCAAAGATACTATCTATACTTACGCCAGCATAAGCTCCGACTAAAAGTAAATCTCCACCTACGCCTACTTCTAGAGGAGTCGGCTCTCTATCTTTAGAGCCTAGAAATAAGGGACCCACTCCCATCTCATTGGTATGATCTATAAAAACAGGCATCTTCCGACCCCTTAATCCTGCTCTAAGAGAAACAGGCATTACAAATCGCACTCCTGCTTGCCCATACGGAGTGACTCTTACAACAGCACCTAATGCAGGACCAACTCCGACATCAAACCTTATAATATCAACTAAATCAAGAACTCTATTCGGAATAAATAATAAAGTAGATACCAAAAAGCTACGCTCATTTTTTTTATATTCTTTATTCTTACTATGATTCTTACTATGCTCAGAGTACTCATCTCCTAACTCTAGATCACCCTTACCTGCCTCCTCTGCTGTAGCAGGACTAACGTAAAAAGATAGGAATAGATAAAATAACGTAAAGGCATGTCTCATAAAGCAAATCCTTTAAAATTCTTAATTGGACGTAGTATATTAACTTAAAGGACCACTTTTAGACACTTTATTTAGTGTTTCACCCTGTGCTTGTTCTGTAGAATGCTCAAGTTCAAAATACCTTTCTAAATACTTTTTACCTAATCCCACAGCATTAATTCTAGCTCTACCATTATCAATAACCAAAGTTGCAATTCCTACTTTCGGGTTATTCATCGGAGCTACAGCCACAAACCAATGATATAATCCTTTAGGATTCTTACCACTAAGGGTACCTGTTTTACCTGCAATCGAAATATTTTTAAGTAAGGGGGACGCATTTCTAAAATGCTTTCTTGCCGTTCCATCGGAAATTGTTACTGACATCATATCTAGAACTTCTGCTGCGGTACTTTGAGAGACTGAACGTGCTAAAATTTCAGGCTTTGTCTTGCTGAGTACTTTGCCATTTGAATCATTGATGTGATCTACAAGATATGGTCTCATCATAAGTCCATCGTTACCTATAGCACCACCAATCATACTCGCATGAACTGGACTAATTAAAGCTGATCCGAATCCTGCAGCAGTGCGTGCTAATGAGTAAGAATCAGAATCCAAATCTAAGGTGCTAGGCCTAAGAGAAAAATCTTTTGCTAATTGCCTAGAAAAGCCAAAATTGTGTGCATACTGCTTAATGACATCAGTGCTTAAGTTGTTAAGTGCCACTCTTGCAAATACGGGGTTACATGATTTACCTAAGGCTAGTCCTAAGCTCATTTTATTTCGATCGGCCTTAGAGCTTGGAAGGTAGTTTTGTTTGCCTAGAGTATAAGTTCCACCCCTATAGGCAACTTCAGTTCCACCTCGATAACCGGAGGTTTCAACTGCAGCAGCAGCAGTAATAATCTTAAAAAGCGATGCGGCTGGAAATGTATTTCTTGTCGCAACAGCTTGACCATTAGATTCCATCTCAGAGTGTCCAGAAAGAGAAAGCACTGCTCCTGTTTTAGGATCAATTGCTACAATAGCTCCCCACTCTACTTTATTACTAGAAAGTAAGTTCTCAGAATAAATCTGTAGTTCCTTATCTAAAGTCAGTACTTCCTTAGAACCATCGGCTTTTAGTTCGTAATAATTAGCATTATTAAAATTCTTAAAAGGACCAACGGCTTGGAAGGAATCCATGGGTTCAGAGTGAATTACTTCAGGAGTTGTAATTACATTTTCCGTCACAGGCTTCGAGATTGAGACAACAGTTTTTTTGTTTATTACTGGCTTTACCTTTGCGGTCCTCTTTAACTTTATATCTAAATTTTTAGAGGATAACCTTGCTCTCTTGTTAACCCGAGACACTTTAGCTAGCGCAACTGGATGTTTAGACTTAACCTTAGAAGCTACTTTTGATTTCTTAGAGTATTTAGCCGCCTTACTCGGCTTATTAGTTGCCGTACTCGGCTTATTAGACGTAACATACGATCTACTACTAGCCTCAGACTTAGCCACGCTAATGTGGGCTAAAGTAAAAGCGCAAAATACAAATAAATTTAGTAAAGTTCTAAGCATCTAAAATTCATCAATAAAGTAAATTCTCAATTAATATGACCATCTACCTATTATCGCTCAAAACTGGATTTTGTAGTAGAGGTAAAATGTTCTCCATCTCTTTAGATGCATCATTCAGTCTTTCCGGTGTTCCTACATCATTCCAGTAGTAATTACAGGGACTTCCATAGATCCCTCCTTCTCCCTTATGCCTTGTCGCCTCTAAAAGGATTGGGAAAACATCCTTGGTTATACTAAATATCTCAGAATGTTCAGTAAAATATTTAGAAATCTCCTTTTTCATAATTGATATGCCTAAAAAGCTATAATCCGTTAAATTAGCAGAACTTAGAGGATCTGAAGCATAGCTTTGACCAAGGAATCTACTCAGTCTTAAATTTCTATCAAATCCTAGAGGTGTAAACTTCTCCAATGATGTTTCATCGCATTTCTTTACCAATAGACAAATATCAGGATTATTTGCCGACTGAGACAATTCATATAGCTTAGTAAGCGGCGAATCGCTCGCATTAACTATTCTTGGATCTATAAAGAGATCTGAGTTCCAGGTATAGAATCTTTCTCCTTTTATTAAGGGTAATATCTTCTTAATACCACCTCCAGTATCAAGGATCGGATCTTCTTCTGAAATGATAATTTCAAGATCAACTATTGGATTTTTTAAAAGATAATCTATTAGTAAATCTTTTTTATAGTGAACATTGACAATGACCTTAGTGCAACCTATCGCTTTAAGTAACTCTAAATTCCATCGAATTAATGGCTTACCGCATAGCTGGATTAAAGGTTTAGGTACTACATCGGTTAGGGGCTTCATCCTTGTACCGAGACCAGCGGAGAGTAAAAATGCTTCTTTAATCATCTCTAATCATCCCATATCTAGAATAAACTTTTCTAATATTTTATATCTCTCATCTTGTTTAGAAATTTTAGAAACTGTATTTTTCATTCTTTCTATATTCCCAGGTATCCATTGTCCATAAGAAGGCAGTCCCCTTTCAACTACACAACGTTTGAATAAACCCGTTGTTTTAATATCTCTTTGTAACTGAACTCTTGGATACTCAAATGATCTTAAGTTCGGATCCGTAAAATGAGAAAAATAGAAGTCTTCAAGTTCAAGAATCTGCTCTGTAGATAAAATTAGATCGACATCTCGTTCATGAAGAAAAGCAACGATATCGTAACATCTAGGACCCATTAAAGCGTCCTGAAAATCTATGACTCTTACAGTATCCTTACTATCAACTAGCAGATTCCACGAATGAAAATCTCTATGAACAAGAACCTTCTGAAAAGACGCTATCTCTGCACATAACAAATCTATAACATCGCTTACTTCACTCGTAATATTAGGTTCTGTATTAGTACTTACAAAATATTTAATAAAGCTTTCAGTCTCTCTTCTGTAGACTTCCTTATCAAGTGCTCTATGGAAAGCAAAGCAAGTATTATCATGTGGGATTGCTTGAATATCGAGAATAATACTGCAGGCAGTAAGGTAATATTTTAATGCTTCTTTCGAATCGCTTTTTAAAACATTAATTAAAGTTTGAGCACCTAAATCCTCTAAGAGGATTACACCATCTCCTCTTTTATCAAGAAATATTTTCGGTACGGCAATAGAGTGTTTGCCCAAAAATTGAGCTAATTCTAGAAACGCTACGTCGCTGGTGTGTATTATTTTTGTTTCAGATTCTGGAGGTATTACGGAATCAAAGACCATTGCCATAATTGAATCAGAACTAATGATAGGATCGATCCCATCTAGAATACACCTAAAATACCGCCGTGGAGATAAGTCTCCCGGAATCTGTTCAATTTTTACAAGTTTATTGGCTAGATTTAAATCGCTGATTGCAGATTCTATAATATTTATTGGAATTAGGGGCGTCATAATGAATTAAATATCCTCAATTTGTTTACCAAAATTGATCATACTGCTAATCTATGGGTCTATGGCAAGTAAAAAATCATCTATATCCGTTCCTGGTGCAAATGGTACTCTGTATGTAGTTGCAACCCCTATAGGTAATCTTGGAGATATCACGCAGAGGGCGATTGATACACTGAGATCCGTGGACTTAATACTCGCCGAGGATACGAGATCGTTTGGCACATTACGAACAAAATTTGACATTAAAGCAAGGGCCATTAGTTATCATGATCATAATGAGAGTTCTCGTTTAGACGAAGTTTATAGTCTATTATTGGAAGGTAGAAATATTGCTTTGGTTAGTGATGCGGGAACACCCCTAATCAGCGATCCGGGATATCGTTTAATCTCTTACTTGAGATCTCTAAAAATTAATATCTCCCCTATTCCTGGTCCTTCAGCTGTTACTGCGGCAATAAGTGTATGCGGACTTGAAACTGATAAATTTGCGTTTATTGGTTTTCTGCCACCTAAAGATGGGAAAAGACGTTCAACACTAGAAACATACTTGGCTCTTCCCTTGACTATAGTTTGCTATGAGTCGCCTTACAGGATAAAAAAGGTGCTAGAATTATTAGTTGAGATTGCACCGAATAGAACAATCTCTTTTCAGAGAGAACTAACTAAAATTTATGAAGAAGTTATTAATGGCACCGCTTCCGAAATTCTTAAATTGCTTGAGGGTAGGCAAAATATTAAAGGTGAGATAGTCTTACTAATAGGAAAAGAAAGCAAAAAAGATCAAAAATATATTGATGAATCAGACTGAGCAAATGAGTGAAATTAAATTAGAAGTTGAGTCTATAAAAAAGCAAGACAAGTTAGGCCTGCTTAAATTATCGGTGAAGGCAGCTTTCTTAGCGGGAGCTTTGGGTTTAAGAAGTGTTGAAAATCGAATTAGAGAGTGTCTAGGTAGTGACTCTAAATCTTTAACTGAGATTAGTACATATTTGCTAGATCTTGGGGGTAAAAGGATGAGGCCCCTCTTAACTATTCTAGCTAGTCAACTTTTCAGAATGGAATCCCCTTCTAAGGCTCTTATTGATGCCGCAGCCGGTATCGAGCTAATACACATGGCGACTCTACTTCATGACGATATAATAGATCAATCACCGCAGAGGCGAAGTAAGCCCTCAGCTTATTCTCTCTACGGTTTACCAGAAACTCTCTTAACTGGTGATTTCTTGTTAGTAAGAGCTTTTGGTTTGTGTGCTAAGCTTGATCACTTCGTTATTGAAGAAACAGAAAAAGCTTGTGTGTCACTAACAGAGGGTGAAATAAAAGAAGGTACAATTGATTTAGAAAGACTACCTACATTCGATCAGTATGTAACTGTAATAGAGAAAAAAACTGCTTCATTATTTGAATTGTCTTCTGTCATAGGAGCTCACTTAGCAGGGGCTAATTCTGATGAGGTAAAGAAGCTACGTGTCTTTGGTCGTTATGCTGGTGTCGCATTTCAGATGATCGATGACATCCTTGATATTACGGCAGACGAAGATTTGCTAGGGAAACCAGCTGGCACGGATATTAGACAACGTACTCCTTCTCTTGTGAATTTAATTTGGTTGGAAGAGGAGCCCGAAAAAGCGTATGACTTCTTCTCAAAGACGCAGTCAGAGGAAAGTATTAAAAGTACGTTGGCATACCTTTCTCATTCAAAAGTCATAGAGAAAGCAAGGCTTCATGCTAAAGATTATGCTGGTAGAGCTACAAATGCTCTAATAGCTTTAGATGAAGATAATATCGATATTAAAGTTAGAGAACAGTTATTTTCTCTTTTAGACTATACCTTAGAACGATGCCTATAAAATCAGTAAAAAGACTTACAGAAGATAGTGGCATTGGGATTGGGCTTAAGTTAGTTTTGTCTGATGGTTCAGAATTTGAACTTAATAACGAACTTCTTAGAAAAGAATGCCCTTGTGCAAGTTGTCTTGATAAAAAAGGCCAGATGTCTCATGACAAACCTCTTGGCGGCAGGGCGTCACTCCGAGTAATAAAAGCTACACTTGAAGAATCTCTAGACATTAAAAAGATTTGGGCTTTGGGTAATTATGCTATTGGCATGTTATGGTCAGATGGACATGATTCAGGAATTTATACGTATTCAAACTTAGAGAAATTGGCTAGAGAACAGAATGCTTCTAACAAATAGTTATAAAAGTGGCTTAGATATTCTAATAGAAAAAGACTTTAGCGCGGTAAAATCCCTAAAGATTGGAATCATTGCTAATCAAGCTAGTGTTTCAAGAGACTACAAGCATTTAGTTGATATAATTCTTGAATCAGGTGTTTGTGAGATTAAGAAAATTTTTGCTCCAGAACATGGCTTTAGAGGTGAGCTTCAAGATATGGAGAGTGTGGATCATTCTGTAGATCCAAAAACTGGTTTAAAAGTAATTTCTCTTTATGGTTCAAGTGCTGAGACTCTAGTCCCGAAGTTAGAAGATTTAAAAGACATTGATATTCTTATTGCTGATCTACCTGATATCGGAACTAGATACTACACCTTTTCTCAGACAATAGCGTATACCATGGCTGTTGCAAAGGAAGCAGGGATAAAAGTTCTACTTCTTGACAGGGCTAATCCTATTAATGGTGTAAGCTATGAAGGCTTGGGATTGATAAATTCCTGTAGATCATTTTGTGGTTATGCCGCTGTGCCTCACCGTTATGGGCTCAGTTTAGGAGAACTTCTTAACTTATATAACACTGTAACTTTAGGTAGTGGTGAGGACATTGTCCCTGCTATAGGTGCTAAGCTTGAAGTAATAAAAGTAGAGAACTGGGACCGTACTAAGTATGCGGATGAAATTAAAGATTACCCTTGGGTATTACCTTCTCCTAATATGCCAACAATAGATACCGCTGTGATCTATCCTGGATCTTGCTTATTTGAAGCGACAGAAGTTTCAGAAGGAAGAGGAACGACAAAACCGCTTGAACAATTCGGCGCACCATATATAAATCCTGATAAATGGCTCGAAGCTTATCATAAAGAAGGTGTAGCTTTAGAGGGTGCCGTATTAAGGCCTACATATTTTCTCCCAAGGTTTCAAAAGCATGCTGGGAAATCTTGTGGAGGTTTACAAATTCACGTTACCGACAGAAACACCTTTAAACCTTTTAGAACATGTCTAGCTCTTATTTCCTCACTTAAGAAATTATATCCCAATGAATTTTCATGGCGTAAACAAGCCTTTGAGTTTGTGGATAAAGTCCCAGCTATAGATTTACTATACGGCAATAGTAATTTTAGAACCATTGTTGAAAAAGGTGGACCGGCGTCTGAGTGTTTGGGCGAGATTGAGGAGTTTGAGAAAGCTTGGGCACTAATTCATAAAGCAAATCTACTGTACTAAAAAGGTTACAACTTCCTTAGTTACTTCCCCGCTCAAGCAAAGATCCAAGTGATTTTGCTTAAATAAGACTTCTTTACCCACAGATTGATTAAAGAAAGAAGGGATCGTTGCAGATTCTCTTGTAACCACGCCATCCCCATCTGCCAATAGTTTCTCACCAGTAAAAGACACACCATCAATGGTAAATTCAGCTTTCGCTAAAGTAGGTGTACCAGTCCCTACTATATTTAAGACTTTAATTTTATTAATAAGGCTATCATTGGAAATATCTGAATGATTAATCTTATGAACCGTTTCTGCCCTTCTAAGATTACTATCTACATACTCCCTAATACCATTTAAGTTAAAATTCTTATCCTCACGAAAACTAAATAAACCCCAGTTATGTTTTTCCCAATTCTTAACATCGTACATAAAACTAAATTCTGAAGACTCTGGCATTAGATCAAAAGCAGATTCGAACGAATTATATGCCTTCTTGTCTAAAAGTGTAGTATTCCTAAGTAAAGGTTGGGTTTCAAAATTCATATCACGAAAACTCTCTAAAACTCCCTTAAAAGGGGTGCCAAAATATACTAGTGAATGAACTAAAGCACCCGACTTTATTGCATAGGTAGTTACCAAGCCACCCATGCTATGACTAACCACACTAATTGGAGCATCGGAACTTGCTTGAAGAGAACTAATAAATTCCAACAATCTCTTCCCATTAAAATCAGCCCCCCTCCTCCAGTCATAAGAAAAAAGTTTAACATCAAACTCCTCCCCAAAGTTAGTCCTAAGACTATCTAGGCAGTCACTGTAAATGTTATATGAAACTAAGGGAGGCAAAATAGAAATACTCTCCAAAACCCCCTTCTCTTCTAATAAGTCTTCTTTAATCGAACTAAACAGAGCAGTGTTTATAGCTAAATTTTTATCACCAAAAAGAACTTCACTAAGACTTAGCCATACAGTCTCCCCACTTATACCATCTGCTAACTTAGAACCCTTATAACCGGGAACAAAAATTATTATGGGTTTCTGTGTTAATGAGGCAGAGCTCTCTGTTTTAGGTTTAGGAACCGCACAGGATGCAAATATAGCCAAGAATATAGAAACACATATAAAAGTTTTAAATTTAACAATCATCATACTTATAGATTTAACACTACTCATCTCTGTTGCAAACAATTTG